>DASVVD010001064.1:0-9047 GCA_036386715.1 Pseudoduganella sp. | reverse complement strand
CGGCGCCAGCGCAGGCTGATGCGATGCGTCGGAACCGCCACCGTGATCGGTGTTGTAACCGGTATCGGGATCGGTATCGATATCGGGATTGGTATCGGGATCAGAACCGGGATCGGCATCCGGATCGGCATCGGGATCGGCATTCATGGTGGACTCCCTGGCGTTGGACTCGGGATACATGCCTGCATGGTTCTTCAACTATAGGCAGCGGTCCCATGCAGCGCCAGCCTTTTTTCACGCCGTTGCGCGAATGCCGATCAGTTAGGCGAAGGGAACTTCACGCGATCCATCGGCGGGTTGGCGCCGCGCGGCGGCCGTTTCGTCGCCCGGCCGTTGCCTTATGGCCAGGGCCGGGACAGAATGGCGGCTTACCCAATGCGAGCCGCCATGACCGATATTGCCACCTTCGACCAGCCCCGCGCCCCGCGCCGCTTTCCATGGCGCCGTTTCGCTACCGATGCCTGCTGGATGCTGGCGCTGGTGGTCATCTGTGCCGTGGTCGTCACGTGGTCGTTCGGCGACGGCACCGGCTTCGGCACCAACCTGCTGGTCTCGGCCTGCATCGGCACGATCGCCTTCGCCATCATCGACGGCACGCGGCTGGCATTCTGGGGCGAGGGCACGCGCCCGCGCACGCTCGCATTCGCCGCGCTGATCGCGGTGGGCGTGCCGGTCGGGCAGTTTGCCGGCGCGCGGCTGGCGGGCTGGCTGCTGGGCCACGAGCTGACGTCGCTGCACACGCTGGGGTCGAGCCGCACGGGCGGCATGCTGGTGTTCTCCTTGCTGGCCACGGGGGCGGTGACGCTGTTCTTCGCCAGCCGCGACCGGATCGCCAAGGCCGAGGCCGCCGCCGCGGAAGAGCGGGCGCGCGCCGAGGCCGTGGCGCGCCAGGCGCTGCAGGCGCAACTGCAGTTGCTGCAGGCGCAGATCGAGCCGCACATGCTGTTCAACACGCTGGCCAACCTGCAGGGCCTGATCGCGCTGGACCCGGACCGCGCCCAGCAGATGCTGGACCAGCTGATCCAGTACCTGCGCGCCACGCTGTCGTCGTCGCGCGCGCAGAACACCACGCTGGCGCAGGAGTTCGCGCTGCTGCAGGCTTACCTCGGCCTGATGTCGGTGCGTATGGGCGAACGGCTGTCGTATGCTTTCGACCTGCCGGACCAACTGCGTGGCATCGGGATTCCGCCGATGCTGCTGCAGCCGCTGGTCGAGAACGCGATCGCGCATGGCCTGGAGCCCACGATCGATGGTGGCCATATCCGCGTTTCGGCATCGCGGGAACGGGACCTGCTGACCTTGTCCGTCGCCGACGATGGCCGCGGCCCCGACGCCGGGCCCGGCAAGGCCGGCACAAGTGTCGGCCTGTCCAACACGCGGGCACGCCTGGCCGCCCTGTTCGGCGAACGCGCCACCGTGACGTTGCGCCCGGCCGATGGCGGCGGAGCGATTGCCTGCATCACCATTCCACTTTCCATGACACCATGACGACCGCCCTGATTGCCGAAGACGAACCGATTCTGTCCGCCATGCTGGCGGCCAGCCTGAAGCGGCTGTGGCCCGGCCTGGAGATCGTGGCCACGTGCCCGCATGGCATCGCCGCACTGTCCGAGGCGCTGGCATGCCAGCCGGACGTGCTGTTCCTCGACATCAAGATGCCCGGCAAGACCGGGCTCGAGGTGGCCGAAGAGCTGGCCGAAGGGTGGCCGGCCGGCAAGCCGTTCCCGCAGATCGTGTTCGTCACGGCCTACGACGAATACGCGGTGCAGGCATTCGAGAATGCCGCCGCCGACTATGTATTGAAGCCGGTCAGCGACGAGCGGCTCGGCCGCACCGTGCAGCGCTTGCGCCAGCGCCTGGAAGCGCCGCCGGCCGGCGCCACGGAGGCCTTGCTGGCGCAGTTGCGGGCGCTGACGCAATGGCAAGCGCCGCCACAGGCGGCGCAGGCGCCGGCCGAGCGGCTGGCCGTGATCCGCGCCGCCGTCGGCAACCAGGTGAAGATGATCCCGGTGGCGGACGTGGTGTATTTCGAGGCGCTCGACAAATACGTCAACGTGGTCACGGCGGAAGGCGAGGCACTGATCCGCACCAGCCTGAAGGAACTGCTGCCGCAGCTGGACGACAAGGTGTTCTGGCAGGTACACCGCGGCACGATCGTGAATGCGGCGTGCGTGCTGAGCGCGCTGAAGGACGACGCCGGCAAGCTCGCGCTGAACATGAAGCACCGGCCGGAGAAGGTGCGCGTCAGCCCGCTGTACGCGCACCTGTTCCGGCAGATGTGACAGGCGGGGGCGCTGCGCCCGCCGCGTGCCGCTGCCCGCAACCTACCGGACGACGTACACCATGCCCGCGCCGCCCACGGCCATGCCCTGGCTGTTCTGTTGCGCCACGCCGAGCATGAACTGCTGGCCACCTTCGGCCGAGGCGGGAATCGTGGTGCGCAAGGCCAGCGGGTAGACGATGCCGGGCGCCTTTTCCATGGTCACCCGCACCAGCGGCTGCGTGATGTCCACGTAGCGCTGGCCGCCACGCACCACCACGTCGCCGCCCTGCACGGTGACATTGCCCAGCCGGTGCGCCTTGTTGCACTCGAACTTCGAGCCCTTGCCCAGCGTGAGGATGCCGGAGCAGCAGCCGAAGCGGGTCTTGACCCGGGTCTCCTCGAGGAACACCAGGCCTTCGCCGCAGGCGCCATCCCCGGCCTGGCCGTCGGCGCCGGCCTGGTTGAGGAAATCGACCGCTGGGAAGGCGGCGCCGGGTTCGTCGAGCGAGAGCGTGACCGGCATGCCGGCGGGCAGGCGGCTGCGGTCGATCTGCAGTGTCATCCGGCTTTCCAGGTTGAAGCGGTTGCCGGCGATGAAGTGGAACGCCGCCGGCGCATTGGCCAGCACGTCGATGACGGACAGGTTGCGCTGCGACAGGTTGTTGCGCAGTGCGCTGATCGGATCGCCGCTCAGCGGCGCGGTGGCGAAGGCATAGTCGTTGTCGGCATTGACCATGGCCACCAGGCAGCCATGCCAGCCATTGCCGGCCTGCCAGCCGTACAGCGTTTCGGTCTGCGGCGCCTCGATGCGGAACTTGGCGATCACGGAAGCCCCGGCCGCCACGGTGCCGAAGCTGGTGGTGATGCCGGTCGGCGCCACGTGCATCGCATCGGTGAGGGTCCAGTCCTGCGGGTAGACGAACTGGGTGCCGACGAATGGCGTGATGCGGGTGCTGACGGTGACGTTGCGTGCTTCCCGCGCGCCGTTGTTGGTCACGCGCACGTAGATGTAGTTGGCTTGCCCCCGTTCCACGTTCTTCGATTGCAGCGGGTCGCTGGGCTGGAACACGTTGTCGTCGTTGATGCGCACGACGACATCCGAGAAGTCCCAGAAGTTGCCGCCGGTGTAGGGCTCGTTGCCGGTATCGGACGGCGCGTCCTTGATCATCACGTCCGCCTCGTCTAGCGCGCGGAACACGTTGATGCGGCCGTAGCCCATTTCCTGGTTCCAGCTGCCGTTGGGCCGGCCCAGCGTATCGGCATAGGCCACCGCGCCGACTTTCTGCGCGGTGCGTTCGATGTGGGCGCGCACCTGCACATTGGTCAGCGCGGGGTAGGCGCTGCGGATCAGCGCGGCCAGGCCGGCCACGTGCGGCGTCGCCGAAGAGGTGCCGTTGAACACCAGGTCGTAGTCGCCGGCGGTGCCGGCGCCGGTGTTGTAGCCGCCGGTACCCTGGATATCCGTGGTGGGAATGTGTACGCCGGGGGAGACCACGGAAATCTGCGGCCCGAAGTTCGAGCCCCAGTTTTCGCCGTCCGGCGACAGCGGCGTCTTGCGGTTGTCGATTTCATCGGAGGCGCCGACCGCGATGACCAGCGGGTTGGTGGCCGGATAGGTGATCGGGCCGTTGTAGTTGTGCGTGGCCACGCACATCACCACGTCGTTGTTGAAGGCGTTCTGGATCGCCGGATCGATGATTGCCGCGCTCCAGGCATTCCAGCCGAAGCTCATGCTGATCACGCTGGCGCCGTTGGCGGTGGCGAAGTTGATGCCGGCCGCCACTTCCACGTCGGTCCAGGCATCGAACGCCACCGGCAGGATGCGCGCATTGCCGGCCACGCCGGTCACGCCGGTGCCGTTGTCGTAAGTGGCCGCGACGATGCCGGCGCAGGCGGTGCCGTGGTTGCCGGTCGGCGCACCGTCCGGCAGCATCGTGCCCAGGTTGACGCCCGGCGCGGCAAAGCGCAGGTCAGGGTGGGTGAGGTCGCAGCCCTCGTCGAGCACGCAGACCACCACGGTCGACACGCCGGTGGTGATGTCCCAGCCGGTGGTGCCGGGGCCGCCCGCCTCGATGCGCGTCATGTCCCACTGCTGGGCGAACAGCGTGTCGTTGGGCGCGATCGAGGTCGGGGTGAGCAGCGGCATCGTCTCGAACTGGAAGTCCACCAGGCCGGCATTGGGCGACTGGCGTACGCGCTCTCGCAGTTCGTAGGCGTTGACTTCCTGCGGGTTGGCGATGCGAAAGTAGCGGTAGCCGTTCAGGTAGCGGGTTTTTTCCGGCACCTCCTTCAGGATCGGTTCCTTGCCGTCCGCGCTGGCCAGGCCATTGGGCAGCGCGGCAATCGCCGGATCCTTGCCGCGCCCGTCGCGCAGCTTGATCACGCCGACATCGGGCAGCGGCGTCATCAGGCCGCGCCGGCCCTCCTGGCCCGTCATGCGGTACACAGGGCCGATCCATTCCAGGCCGAGCGCCGTGCCGGCCTGGGTGATTTTCGCCAGCCGGTCGTCGTCCAGCGGCCGCCGCGCCTGGGCCCAGTAGCGCGTGGTCGTGTGGTTGACCCGTTCGCCGGGTATGTTCGAGCTCTCCGGCTCGTCTTCCAGGAACATGTCCAGGCCGTGCAGGAATGTTTCAACGTCGGCCCGGTCGCGCGGTGCCTTCAATGCCAGCAGGAGCCGGCCGGCATCCAGCGCCAGGGGGGCGCCGGAGGCATGCAACAGTGTTTTGGGGAATTTGCTCATGATTGTTCCTTGGTGATCCTCGTTGTTGCGGATGTCCCCCGGCCGAAGGATGGACCGT
This sequence comes from Pseudoduganella sp., assembly GCA_036386715.1. Classification (GTDB taxonomy): domain Bacteria; phylum Pseudomonadota; class Gammaproteobacteria; order Burkholderiales; family Burkholderiaceae_D; genus Rugamonas. The sequence continues at coordinate 3,986 of DASVVD010001064.1, read as the reverse complement.
CTTTGCAGGCGGTACGGCCAAGTCTACGCGCCGCGACTTCACAAGCAAGCCGCAAAATGTCGTTCATTTGCCCCCGGTTTGCGACAACTCGTGACAACGGACAAAAAATTAGTGTTGTTGACTTGGCCCGGCTTGGCTATAATGCGGCCTCTTTTCCCTGATAGCTCAGTTGGTAGAGCGACGGACTGTTAATCCGCAGGTCCCTGGTTCGAGTCCAGGTCGGGGAGCCAGAATTCCAAAAGCCGCGTTTCGACGCGGCTTTTTGTTATCCGCAGCGATGACAAAAATTCAGGTAGTTGGCAGGCCATACATAGAGAAGCGGAGCCGGGCCGTTGGCATTCGCGCGAGGATGTTAAAAATCATGGAGACAGCGTTGACCACCTTTGCAGCATTTTTTCAAACCCAGGAAAGCAAATGATGAAACTGTCCAAGATGCACAAGCGCCTCCTCGCGCTGACGGCCGTGCTGCCGATGGCTGCCATGGCCCAGGAAGCACCTCAGGCCGCCACGGAGCCAACTACCCAGCAAGCTGCCTCGCAGCAGGCCGCCAGCGGCCAGCTGGAAACCGTGACCGTGACGGCCCAGCGCCGCGCCGAGAACATCAAGGAAGTGCCGGTCTCGGTCTCCATGCTGCAGAACGAGAAGCTCGACGTGATCCTCTCCGGCGGCCAGGATGTGCGCGTACTGGCCGGCAAGGTGCCGAGCCTGAACGTGGAATCGTCGACCGGCCGCGTGTTCCCGCGCTTCTATATCCGCGGCTACGGCAATGCCGACTTCTCGATCTTCGCATCGCAGCCCGTCTCGCTGATCTATGACGACGTGGTGCAGGAAAACCCGATCCTGAAGGGTTTCCCGATGTTCGACCTGGCCAACATCGAAGTGCTGCGCGGCCCGCAGGGCACGCTTTTCGGCCGTAACACCCCGGCCGGCGTGGTGAAGTTCGAGTCCGCCAAGCCGAGCCTGAAGGGCGTGGAAGGCTACTACAACTTCTCCGTAGCCAGCCATGGCACCACCAACGTCGAAGGCGCGGCCAACATTCCGCTGTCGAACGAGTGGGCGATGCGCGTTTCCACCCAGCGCCAGCACCGCGACGACTACGTGGCCAATGCGTTCACCGACGGTCGCGATTCGCTGGAAGGCTACAACGAGCACGCCGAGCGCGTGCAGGTGCTGTACCAGCCGAACGGCACGTTCAACGCGCTGTTCAACGTGCACCAGCGCACCACGACCGGCAACTCGCGCCTGTTCCGTGCCAATATCATCCAGAAGGGCAGCAACAACCTGGTCGACAACTACGACGAAGGTTCGGTGTACACCAACGGCCAGAACTACCAGAACCTGACCACGCGCGGCGGCAGTGTGCGCCTGTCGTGGGACCTGGGCGCCGTGAAGCTGTATTCGGTCACCGGCTACGAGTCGATCGCCGAGTACAACAGCCGCGGCGACATCGACGGCGGCAACCCGGTCTACGGCCCGGGCGTGGTGCCGTTCCAGGTGGAGACGGCGTCGGTGCTGCCGGACCTGAAGCAGTATTCGCAGGAATTCCGTATCGAGTCGAAGAAGGCCGGCCCGATGAGCTGGCAGGCCGGCGTGTATTACTTCGACGAAGACGCCACCGGCGGCAGCGACAACTTCAACACGTCCGGCGTGCGCACCAGCCGCGTGGTGAGCAACCAGCGCAACAAGGCGTGGGCAACGTTCGGTTCCGTGAACTACGCGGTCACCGATGCGCTGACCGTGCGCGGCGGCCTGCGCTACACCAACGACAAGAAGGATTTCAACACGATCGAGGCCACCGGCACCACGCTGCAGGGCCCGTCGGCGATCAACTCGGAAAGCCACAAGACCAACTGGGACCTGTCGGCGACCTACGCGATCAACCCGGACGTGTCGGCCTACGCCCGCGTGGCGACCGGCTTCCGCGCACCGTCGATCGGCGCGCCATCGGCTTCCGGCCCGGCCACCATCGCCGATGCGGAAACGATCACGTCGTACGAAGCCGGCATCAAGGCCGACCTGTGGAACCGCCGTGCCCGCGCCTCGCTGTCGATCTTCGACTACGACGTGAAGAACCAGCAGCTGACGGTGGTTGGCGGTAACTCCAACGTGACCGCGCTGATCAACGCCGACAAGACCAAGGGCCGCGGCATCGAAGCCGAGATCGAAGGTTTCGTCACGCCGGACTTCAAGGTATCGGCATCGACCAGCTACAACTACACGCGCATCAAGGATGCTTCGCTGTCCGTGAACAAGTGCGCCCAGTGCACGATCCTCGACCCGGTCAACGCGGCCGGCCGCGTGGTCATCGACGGCAATGCGCTGCCGCAGGCGCCGAAGTGGATCGTCAACCTGTCGGCCCGCTACAACTGGCCGCTGGCCGAAGGCAACCTGTTCGTGCTGACCGACTGGTCGTACCGCAGCAAGGTCAACTTCTTCCTGTACGAGGCAACCGAGTTCACCGGCAAGCCGCTGACCGAAGGCGGCCTGCGCGTGGGTTACAACTGGCAGGGCGGCAAGTACGAAGTGGCCGCGTTCGGCCGCAACATCACCGACCAGGTGCGCGTGACCGGCGCGATCGACTTCAACAACCTGACCGGCTTCACCAACGAGCCGCGGCAATGGGGTGTGCAGCTGAAAGGTCTGTTCTAACGTTGTCGTTTGATGCTGCTGGCGCGGGAAACGGTTTTTCTTGCCAGCAGCAGAAGTGGTCGCTATAATACGGCCTCTTTTCCCTGATAGCTCAGTTGGTAGAGCGACGGACTGTTAATCCGCAGGTCCCTGGTTCGAGTCCAGGTCGGGGAGCCAGAATTTGAAAAGCCCAGCAGAGATGCTGGGCTTTTTTCGTTTGCGACCAGTCTTGCCTTGTCTGGTTCAGGCGCTCAACTGCTCCAAAATCGCCTGGTTGAACGCCGGAATATCATCCGGCTTGCGGCTCGTGACGAGCTTGCCGTCGACCACCACCTGCTCATCGCTCCACTGCGCGCCGGCATTGCGCAGGTCGACCTGCAGCGTTGGCCAGCTGGTCATGCGCTTGCCCTTGACGAGGCCGGCATCGATCAGCGTCCAGGGGCCGTGGCAGATCGCGGCGATCGGCTTGTCCGCGCTGCCGAAGTCGCGAATGAAGGCGATGGCGTCGGGCGACAGCCGCAGCTGGTCGGGGTTGGCCACGCCGCCCGGCAGCACGAGCGCGTCGAAATCGGCTGGCCGCGCGTCGCCCAGCGCCAGCTCCACCGTGAATTTTTCGGCAGGGTCCAGCTGGTCGAAACCTTGCACCTGTTCGCCCTTGTCTTTCGGCGAGACCAGCGTCACCTGCGCGCCATGCTGTTCCAGGAACTTGCGCGGCCCGGTGTACTCGACCTGCTCGACGCCGTCCGTCATCAGTACCGCCACTTTCTTGCCATTGAGTTGCTGGGTCATGCTTCCTCCTGTCTGGATACGAACGAGGAGCATGACATGGCGGCGCGCGCCGTGATGTGCGCGCGCGAACGCAAGCCTTGCAAAAGGGGAGTGACGGGAAAGAGTGGAGGGAAACGAGGCAGCCGCCGGCTGGCGGCTGGTCCATACGAGGTGAGTCAATCGCCGTGGCAGGCACCGTCGCCGGCGCGGCTTGCACAGATGCGGAGCCGGCACAGCCGGCCTTCTTCGCCACCGACGCGCCGGCAGCGCTGCAGCAGGCTTTCGGTGCTGTCGCTGCCGTGTGGCTCGACCACGTCGCGTGCGTTGGCATGGGCGACCAGGGCGGACAGCAGGGCCACGTCGGTGTCGGGCGCGGCACGCGGCGTGCGGCGCACCGGCTCGCGCACCACCGCCAGTTGCTTCGGCTTCGGTTTCGCGTGCGGCCGCGGTACTGCCACGCGCTCGCGTTTCAACACCGCCGCGGACATTGCGGCCGGCACCGGAGCCGGCACCGCCGCCAATGCCGGCGAGGCCAGCGATGCGGCAAGGGGCTGCGGTGCCTCGTCGACGATCGCCGCCGCCCCGTTGTC
>DASVVD010001063.1:0-6850 GCA_036386715.1 Pseudoduganella sp. | reverse complement strand
TTGGGAAGGCTGTTCATCATGATGGTTGTTCCGTCGGCAGGAGGGCGCAGGGCGGGACCGTGCTTGTCATGGCCAAGACTACCATTACTTTTTTGCACGGACTCGCGACTGGTGCTGAAAACAAAAACGCCACCGAAAGGTGGCGTTTTGCTCTACTGCTGAATTCCTGGTCCGGGACGGGATCGAACCGCCATTGCAGCCTGACAGCACTACAGCGCGATATCCGAAACTTTTTTCACTTGCCCAGGTTGATCGACGGGAGCTGCGCCTGGAGCGAAGCCCTCCAGGCTTGGCGATGCGACCGTCAGCTGCAATGTTTCAGCGGTGGCTGCCCAGGTGGCCGCCAGCAGCTGTGCGTTCTCATTCAGTTTTTTTCCGTAGGACGGAACGATTTCCCGAATTTTTTCCTGCCAGGTGGCTGTCTTCATGCGATCCGGGAAAACTCTCTCCAGCAGCGACAGCATGATCGCAGGCGAGGTAGAGCCACCTGGGGATGCCCCCAACAACGCAGACACCGAGCGGTCCTCGGAAATCACCACTTCGGTACCAAGCTTCAGTACGCCGCCCTTGTCCGGAACGTTCTTGATGATTTGCACACGCTGGCCAGCCTGCCACAAACGCCAGTCTTCGTCCTTTGCCTCGGGCATGTAACGGCGCAGCGCTTCCATCTTGTCTTCCCTGGACAGCTCCAGTTGCTGCGCGAGATATTTTACGAGTGCAAACTCATGGGCGCCCACTTGAAGTTGCGGAATGATATTGGAGGGCGTGGTCGCCTTCACGATATCGGCATAAGACCCGTTCTTGAGGAATTTGGTGGACCAGGTGGCGAATGGCCCGAACAGCAGCACCGTTTTACCATCCAGCACGCGAGTATCCAGATGCGGCACCGACATCGGTGGCGAACCCGTATCGGCCAGGCCGTACACTTTTGCCAGATGGCGCGAAGCAATTGCCGGGTTCTCGGTGACCAGGAACTCGCCGCCTACCGGGAAGCCAGCATATTGTTTCGCTTCAGGAATGCCCGACAACTGCAGCAGCGGCAATGCGGCGCCACCTGCACCGATGAAGAGGTGGCGCGCATCAACCGTCTGGACTTTCGAACTGTCGTTGACGTCGAACGCCGACACGCGCCACGATCCATCGTCGTTGCGCGTGATCGAGCGGACCTCATACCCGGTCGAGATCTTGCTGCCCACAGTCTGGCTGAGGTGCTTGTAGAACTGGCGTGTAATCGCGCCCAGGTTGACGTCGGTGCCGAGCGGCGAACGGGTGGCGGTCACCATCTCGTCGGGTTTGCGGCCTTCCATCATGAGCGGCACCCATTCGGTAACCTTGGCCGGATCGGTGGTCAATTCCATGCCGGCGAACAGTGGCGATGCCTTCAACGCCGCAACGCGCTTCTGCATGAACTCCCGGTTCTCCTTGCCGAACACCAGATTCATGTGAGGCGTCGAATTGATGAATTCACGTGGATTGCCCAGCACGCCCTTGCGCACCTGATGCGACCAGAATTGGCGCGAGATCTGGAAGCTCTCGTTGATCTCGATCGCCTTGGTAATATGCACCTGCCCCTGATCGTCCATCGGGGTGTAGTTCAGTTCGCAGAGCGCCGAGTGGCCTGTGCCCGCGTTGTTCCAGCCATTGGAACTTTCTTCCGCAACTTTGTCCAGACGTTCGAACACTTCAAAGGTCCATTTCGGCTCCAGTTCGGACAGATAGACACCGAGCGTCGCGCTCATGATGCCACCGCCGACCAGCAGCACGTCAACCGTGCGATCTGCCTTGGTGGCACGGAATTGGCCCCCGAACGCAACTGAGTAGCCGCCGACTACGGCTGCGGCGCCGACAGCAGTGCCGATAAACTTGCGCCTGGAGAAGCGCTTGCCGTTGGCTGGCGCTGCTGGTTTGTTGTTTGTTTCTTGACTCATGCGATGAGCCCTCCTGGAAAAGAGTGAATGCGGGAGGCAACCGTCGATCAAAGACGGCGCGCAGACGCGAGCTGATGTATTCGAGAATTTATTTTTCTACCAACGGCGCAGCAATGGTTTCCTGTCTGTTCCTGCAGGACTACTGCCGCGCATTGAGCAGGATTTTTTCGAGCGCATGCTGGAAGGCCAGCGCTTCCTGTTCGCTGAACCCGTTGAGCAAGTGCCCGTAGACCTTTTGGAGTCCTGCGTTGATCTGTGGGTAGAGCGCGATGCCTTTATCGGTCAGGACAACATTGACCTGGCGACGGTCTTCCAGATCGCGCACCCTGCGGACAATGCCCTTGGCTTCCAAGCGATCGAGCAGACGCGACATTGGGCCGGGTTCGATCCCGGCCAGCTGGCAAAACTCGTTGACGGTCCGTGCGCGATTGCGCATCGCACCGACAACCACGACAAACTGCGACGCGGTCAGGTCCAGCGGCAGCATTTCCTTATCAAGCGCTGCAAAGAGCGCATTGCGAGCCTGGCTGATCAGGTAGCCAAACTGTACATTTTTCAGTTCTTCAAATGCTGGCATGGGACTAAACAAAGCTTCTGCGCAATACCGAGGGATGGAGGGTAATTATATTTGCCTAGGCAAATATAATCAAGTGAATTTTCGGTAGGCAATACTTCAAGACAAATGTATTGACTGCAATGGTCCTTGCAGACTCAAGGCGCAAAAACAGGATCAGGACGGGGGCTGGCCCGGACTGAGGAAAGTGCTGAATGCAACAACATGGGAAGTCGAGCGCCGGAGGCTTTTTCTTGCGTATCGATGCTGCGCAAGAAAAGCCTTCGGCTTTCGTGGAGCGCTTCCACGCGCTCGTTCACAGTAACATCCAGACCTAAGCCTCGCATGCCTACGACGTCACGATGACGGTGGGAGTGTTCCGAGCAGCTGTTAACCTGATCCCGGTCGCTCTTCCGTTTTTGCGTGCGTTAAGTCGAGTTTTACCATCTCCGCACGAAGCGCTGCCATCCACTGTAAGCAGGGGGAGGGCATGATAATATCGACAACGTTTCTCTGAACCTACGGTGTTGGTTCCTGTACTGGCACAGTCTCAGATGCGCCAGCTTGATGATCTCGTGGAAGTGGTATTGCTTCTCAGCCGTGAACACAATTATTTGGAATCCAAACGAAATGAACTACCTGAATATGGTATTTTTTGCGGCTGCGCTATCCGTCAGTGCGGCTGCCAGTACGGTCGAGACCGCAAAATCTGTTGATGCAAGCGGATTTGATGTGGCCGGAGTCAAGCTGGGAATGACTCCGACTGAAGCGGTAGCAGCAGCATCGTCCAAGCTTCAAATCGAAAAGCGCGCGATAAAATTTGATAAGTTTCCTCAGAAAAACGCGGTTACACAGTCGAAGGAACCGGAGTATTTCATAGCGGACAGTGGCCTGAGCAAGCTGACCGTCTATTTTTCGGCTCGAGTGCCCTTTGACAAGGCCAATCCGATGGTTGTAAGCCATATCATCTACGAATTGCCCTGGACCGCAGACAACGTCAAATCGATGCAAGCCAAAGCGATCGAGAAATACGGCCCGACATCCAACGGCACTGTGGTCATTGCCTACCACTGGTGCGAGCGCCCCAGAAAAAACGTTGGCGAAGGATGCCATGAGTTTCAGGGTGCAAAGCTTAGCTTGGCGGGTACAAAGCTTGAGCTGATCGATCCAACCTTTAAACAGGCAGTTATAGATTTCACCAATAAGTCGCAGCGCGTGACGCCAGGCTTCTAGCTCGAGAACCGCTTCCAGGCGGTTCCGGGAACTGCACTGGTGCTGGTACTACGTACAGGCGAAAAAAAACCAACCGGGAACGGTTGGTTTTCTTAATTCTTTGGTGGCCCGGGGCGGAATCGAACCACCGACACAAGGATTTTCAATCCTCTGCTCTACCAACTGAGCTACCAGGCCAAGAGGCCGCATTATAGCAGGTCAATGCAGAGTTGCAATAGACTTCGCTGGAGTTTCACAATCCTTGCGCATGGGTCAACTATGTATTGTAAGAAGCCTGCTTTTTCTCAACAAAAAATGGCGGCATGATGGTCCCCATCGACACAAAGGAGAACACCATGCAAGACAAGATCCCCGCCATCGGCCTCGGCACGTTCCGCCTGCAGGGCCAGGTGGTCATCGACTCGGTGCGCACCGGGCTGGAGCTGGGTTACCGCCACATCGACACCGCGTAGATCTACGGCAACGAGAGCGAAGTCGGTGCCGCCATCGCAGACAGCAAGGTCGCCCGCGATGAATTGTTCGTGACGACCAAGATCTGGACTGCGAACCTTGCCGGCGACAAGCTGGTTGCCAGCCTGAAGGAAAGCCTGGCGAAATTGCGGCTGGAGCAGGTGGACCTGACGCTGATCCACTGGCCGTCGCCGCGGGACCAGGTAGCGGTTGCCGAATACATGACGGCACTGCTGGAGGCTAAGCGCGCCGGTCTCACGCGCCGGATCGGCATCTCGAATTTCACGATCCGCCATATGCGGCAGGCGATCGATGCCGTGGGCGCGCGGGAGATTGCAACCAATCAGGTCGAGATCCACCCCTACCTGCAGAACGGCGCGGTAGTGCGGTTCGCGCGCGAATATGGTCTCCACCTGACGGCCTACATGCCGCTGGCCTACGGCAAGGTCATGAAGGACCCGGTGATTGCCCGCATCGCCGCGAAGCACGAAGCAACGCCGGCCCAGGTCGCGCTGGCCTGGTCGCTGCAGCAGGGCTTTGCCGTAATCCCGTCGTCGACCAGGCGGGAAAACCTGGCAGCGAACCTGCTGGCTGCGCGGATCACGCTGTCGGAAGATGAAATGATGTCCATTGCCGCGCTCGAGGCCAACGACCGGATCGCGAATCCGGAAGGCATTGCACCGGCGTGGGATTAGGATCGGCTCCAGGCAGGCCGGGCCCAGGCGCGTCGTCAGAATGCGCCAGCAAGTGGCCTGCTGCCACCGCCGTCCTTTGCGCGCCCTGTAAGCCGGCGATAGTTATAATGGCACGATGAACATGCCATCCTCCTCCAAGCACCATGTCCAGACGGCGGTCTGCATCGTTGGCAACGGCGCAATCGCCAAGGCGGCCGCACTGGCATTCGCCCAGGCCGGCCAGAGCGTCACGCTGCTCGGCCCGCCCGCCGCGCCGAAAGAAGACGGCCTCGAACCGAGTTGGGACGTGCGCGTGTATGCGCTGAACCACACGGCGCACGAGCTGCTGTCGAACCTGAGGGTGTGGGGCGCGATGGACCAGCAGCGCATCGCCCCGGTCGACGGCATGATCGTCAAGGGCGACGGCGAACAGCCCGGCCACCTCAATTTCGACGCCTACGGCGCCCATGCCGACACGCTGGCCTGGATCGTCGAGGACCGCAACCTGAACGGCGCCCTCGATGCCGCGCTGCGCTTCGCGCAGAACGTGCACATCGTGACCGGCCGCGCTGTGGCCCTGAAGAGCGACGAGCATGGCGCCACCGTGCAGCTGGAAGACGGCAGTGCCGTCAAGGCGTCGCTGGTGGTGGGCGCGGACGGCGCCCAGTCGTGGGTGCGCGGCCAGTGCGATATCGGCCTCGATTACAAGCCCTATGGCCAGAAGGGCGTGGTCGCCAATTTCGAGACGGAGCTGCCGCACCACGGCGCCGCGCTGCAGTGGTTCACCTGCACCCGTGGCATCGTGGCGCTGTTGCCATTGCCGGGCAACCGGGTATCGCTCGTTTGGTCCGCGCCGGACATGCTGGCCGAGCAGTTGTGCAGCGAGGGCGCACAGGCGCTGGCCGACCGGCTGGCCGAATTCACCGCCGACAAGCTCGGCAGGCTGACGCCGGTGCTGCCGGAAAACGTGCGCTCGTTCCCGCTCACGCTGGTGCGGCCGCATTCCCTGGTGGCCCAGCGCGTGGCGTTGATCGGCGACGCCGCCCACGTGGTGCATCCACTGGCCGGCCACGGCATGAACCTGGGCTTTGCCGACGTGCGCGACCTGGTGCGCGCCGTGACCGGACGCGAGGAACACCGCTCGATCGGCGACGATCGCGTGCTGGCCCGCTACAGCCGCTCGCGCAAGGAAGAAGTGCTGCTGATGCAGGCCACCACGGACGGCTTGCAGCGTTTGTTCGGCGCCAACCTCGAACCGGTGCGCGCGGTGCGCAATTTCGGGCTAAACTTGCTGGATAAATTGCCATTCGTCAAGCGCACGCTGATGTCGCACGCGCTGGGCCGGCACTGATCACACCCCGGCGGCATGGCGATCCCGTGCTGTCCACCCCGGAGAGTCTATGAAGTTCATGAAGACCGGCCTCGTGCTGGCATCGGCGTTGCTGATGTCATGCGCGGGCGCCGACAACGGCGTTGAAGCCACCATCCGCAAGAACGTCGAGCCGAAACTGGGCGACAACGTCAAGATCGACGCCATCCGCGAGACACCGTATGCGGGCCTGTACGAGATCCGCATCGGCAACGAGATCCGTTATACCGACAAGACCGGCACCTACCTGTTCGCCGGCCACATCTTCAACCTGAAGACAAAGGAAGATGTCACGCAAGCCCGCATCGACGACGTCAGCCGTATCAAGTTCTCCGACCTGCCGCTGGAACTGGCGCTGAAAACGGTCAAGGGCAACGGCAAGCGCGTGGTCGCCATCTTCGAGGATCCGAACTGCGGCTACTGCAAGAAATTCCGCCAGCAGACGCTGTCGAAGGTCGACAACGTCACCGTCTACACGTTCATGTACAACATCCTGTCGCCCGATTCCACCGTGAAATCGCGCAATATCTGGTGCGCGGCGGACCGCAACCGCGCCTGGGACGAGTGGATGCTGTCCGGCAAGCAGGCTCCGGCCGCACCGGCCGGCTGCACCGCGCCGAACGACAAGGTGCTGGCGCTGGGG
>DASVVD010001062.1:0-2643 GCA_036386715.1 Pseudoduganella sp. | reverse complement strand
CGTGCTGGCGCTGCCGCCGCACCGCTTCCGCGAGATCAGCTGCTTTGCCGAGATCGCCCGCGCCACGGCGATCATCACGCCGGACCGCCAGCGCGACTTCAGCTACGTGGACATGGCGGCGCGCGTGCGCGACCAGGTGCCGTCGCTGCGGCATGCCATCGTGCTGGGCGAGGCGCCTGCCGGTTTTTCGTCACTCGCCGACCTGATCGAACGGCCCGCCACGCGGCCGGCAAGCGATCTCGAGACGATCGCCATCGACCCGGAACTGCCCGCCGTGTTCCTGCTCTCCGGCGGCACAACCGGCATTCCGAAGCTGATCCCGCGTACCCACAACGACTATATATACAACTCGAAGCTGGCGGCCGGCGTGTGCGATATCCGCGAAGGCGACGTACTGCTCGACGTGCTGCCGATCGGCCACAACCTGCCGCTGGCGTGCCCCGGCCTGCAGGGCTTCCTCTCCCGCGGCTGCACGGTCGTGCTGCACACCAGCGTGGCGCCCGAAGAACTCTTCCCGCTGATCGCCCGTCACCGCGTCACCCATATCCATGCCGTGCCGGCGCTGCTGATCCGCTGGATCGAATCGCCGCTGCTGGCGCAATACGACCTTCGCTCGGTGCGGGTGATCCAGTCCGGCGGCCAGCGGCTGCAGCCGGAAACGCGCAGGCGCACGCACCAGCTGCTGCCCGACTGCACCGTGCAGGAAAACTTCGGCATGGCCGAGGGCCTGCTGATGTTCGTGCGGCTCGACGACCCGGAAGACGTGCGCCTGGAAACGGTGGGTCGGCCGATCTGCCCCGATGACGAAGTGCTGCTGCTGGGCGAGGACGACCAGCCGGTGGCGCCCGGCGAAGTGGGCGAACTGTGCTGCCGCGGCCCGTACACGCTGCGCGGCTATTTCCGCGCGGCGGAACACAATGCCCGCGCGTTCACGCTGGACGGCTTCTACCGCAGCGGCGACCTGATGCGCCAGCACCCGTCCGGCAACTACATGGTCGAAGGCCGCAAGAAAGACCTGATCAACCGAGGCGCCGAAAAGATCAGTGCGGAGGAAATCGAAAACCTGATCCTGATGCACCCGGCCGTGCAGAACGTGGCCTGCGTGGCGATGCCCGACCCGGTGATGGGCGAGAAGAACTGCGCCTGCGTGGTCCTGCGCGAGCGCGGATCGCTGGAATTCAAGGAACTGCTGCGCTTCCTCGGCGAACAGGAGATCGCCAAATTCAAGCTGCCCGAGCGCCTGGAATTCTTCGACCAGTTTCCGCTGTCGAACTTCGGCAAGGTGTCGAAGAAGGACCTGGTGATCGCCGTGCGCGAGCGCCTGCAGGAGGAGGGCAGCCATGCCGCTCGTTGAAGCCCGTGTCGACGTTGCCATGCGCGAAGGTGTCGTCAGCCTCACGCTGAACGATCCGGCGCGCGGCAACGTCCTGTCCCGGGCGCTGTGCGGGCAATTGACCGCCGCGGTGCGCGCCGCCAATGACGACAGCGCGGCACGGCTGATCCTGATCCGCGCCCATGGCCGGGCCTTCTGCGCCGGAGCCGACCTGCAAGACCTGAAGGCGGCGGCCGGCGGCGATACCGCGGCCGTGCAGGCGGTGTACGACGCCTTCATGGCCGTGGCCGACTCGCCGCTGCCCACGGTGGCGCTGGTGCAGGGCCCCGCCGTGGGGGCCGGCATGAACCTGGCGCTGGCCTGCGACGTGCGTTTCGTGACCGGCGATGCGCGCTTCGACACACGCTTCCTGCAGATCGGCCTGCATCCGGGCGGCGGCCATGCGTGGATGCTGCAGCGCGCGGTCGGCTGGCAGCAGGCCGCGCGGCTGCTGTTGCTGGGCCAGGTCGCCGATGCCGCGGAGGCGCTGCGGCTCGGCCTCGCAGCGGCGCGCATCGACGACGAGGCGGGGCTGCTGGACGCCTGCGCCAAGGCCGCCGCCGCCCCGCGCGAACTGCTGCTGCGCACGAAGCGCTCGATGCGGCTCGCGGTCGGCGGGCAGACGCACGACGAGGCCTACCGGCACGAGACGGGCCAGCAACTATGGTCGCTGCAGCAGGACGCCTTCACCGCGCTGGTCGAACGGCTGCAGCGGCAACTGGCGGCCGGGAAGGAAGCGCGATGACACCGGTGCTCTGCGAAGTGACCGGACACGTGGCGCGGCTGACGATCAACCGCCCCGAGGCGCTGAACGCGATGGACTCGCACGCCCACCTGGCGTTGAGCAATGCGCTGGACGCGATCGAAGCGGACGACGCGGTGCGCGTGGTGGTCCTGACCGGCGCAGGCCCGAAAGCCTTTTCGGCCGGCCGCGACCTGAAGGAGGTAGCGGCCGAACGCGAGATGAGCAAAGCGGACCGGGCGGCGCTGGCGCGGCGCTGGAGTGCCACCCGGCGCCTGACCGACCGGCACGATTTCCATAAGCCGCTCATTGCGGCCGTGAACGGCATTGCCTACGGTGGCGGCTTCGAGCTGGCACTGGCGTGCGACATCATCGTGGCTGCCGACCATGCCGGCTTCGCGCTGCCGGAGCCGCGCCGCGGCCTGATCGCCACCGCGGGCGGCGTGCACCGGTTGCCCCGGCAGGTACCGTTGAAGGTGGCGATGGGCATGCTGCTGACCGGGCAGCCGGTCAGCGCGCAGCGGGCATA
>DASVVD010001061.1:0-2685 GCA_036386715.1 Pseudoduganella sp. | reverse complement strand
AGAACCGGACAACGTCGCGGCCGCGACTTCCGATATCATGTCGGCGTTTCAGCATCACCTTGGCAGCGAAAATCATGGACAGCCAGTACAACAGAAAAAAGATCCGCTGGAATCCGCGGCCGCGCACCCGCCCCGGACTCCACGTCAAGACAGAAAAACCGCTGCTCCAGCGGCCGGTGATCACACGCCACGAATTCACCGCGAGCGCCATCATGGTTGCCGAACGCATCGACGTGCGGGCGATCACCGAATTCGAAATCATTGCAAAGTCGCCGTACATGGTGAAGCTGGACCACGGCGGTATTGCCGCGATCTTCCGCTATGGCGCGGTGGTACTGTTCAATGCTTCGGCGGAGGAAAAGATCCGCCTGGTGGGCACCATTGCCGCGCACGCGTCCGGTCCCGGCGACATCGACGCCGAGGAAGCCACCACGGTCCAGGTCAATCACTACGAGGAGGAAGGTCCATCGGGCCCGTTCATCAACATCAAGAACGCCGACCGCCTGCGCCTGCAGCTCATTGCCGAGGTCATGGCCAAGGCGACCATGCTGTCGTTCCAGGAACGCCGCGCCGCGCGCGACTTCGACCTGAGCGAGCCACTGGCGCGCGACCTGGCGGAGGACGGGCGGTTTTCCGCGAAGCCTTCCGAGCTGCTGAAGGCGGTCGGCAACATGCTGCTGGCGGATAACCGGCTGAACGGCCGGGCCGGCGTGCTCGACCGCCCAGACCTGCTGTGGGACAACCCGGAGCTTTCAGGGATGTACGCGCGGCTGGAGGGCGACTATGAGCTGCACGACCGCGCGGCGGCACTGGACCGCAAGCTCACCACGCTGTCGAATACTTCTGAAACGCTGGTGGACACGATGCGTTATCACAGCTCGCATCGGCTGGAAGTGGCGATCCTGCTGCTCATCTTCGTGGAGCTGTGCCTGGGGCTGTACGGGCATTTCGGGCATTGACCGAGGGAAAAGCGCACAAGCGCGCGCAAGGCCCTGGCCAATCGGCAGGGCCTGCGCCGCATCCTGGGAGGGGCCGCCATTGACCCGTGAGGGGCATGCCCGGACGGCAGCGGCGGCGGAGAATGGCCTTCATCCACAACGATGAAGGAGCACACCATGCAGCTTGCCATTCCCGTTACCACCCACGATCACGTGGACGGCCCTTCGGATGCACCTGTCACGCTGGTCGAGTATGGCGATTTCCAGTGTCCTTACTGCGGTGCGGCATACGGCGAGCTGAAACAGGTGCGCGCCAGCCTGGGCAATGCGCTGCGCTTCGTGTTCCGCCACATGCCGCTGGTGGCGATCCACCCGATGGCCGAACTGGCTGCCGAGGCAGCGGAAGCCGCCGGGGCGCAGGGGAAATTCTGGCCGATGCACGATGCGCTGTACGAAAACCAGCGCCAGCTCAGCCCTGCCCTGGTCACGGCGCTGGCCACGCGGCTCGGCCTCGACATGGCGCGCTTCACGGCCGACCTGCGCAGCCGGCGCCATGCGGAGAAAATTCGGCAGGATATCGCCGGCGCCGAGCGCAGCGGCGTGCAGGGCACGCCGACGTTCTTCATCGATGGCCGGCACTACGATGGCCCGTATGACGCCGAAACGCTGACGGAGGCATTGCAGGCGGTTGCCGGGCGATAGCAGCACCGGCCAGGACATCGACCGCAGGCGAAAGTTCCATGCCAGCAGGCAATGCCCAGCTTACGCGAACAGCGCCAAAAATATTTTCGGCCCGCTGCATCCAATCGGCCTCCTCGCGAGTAGTACAAGGACCAACATTGCCGGCCCGGCAGCTGTTGAGCCTACAACTACCGAGGACAAACCATGCAACGACCACAGATTTCCACGCTCGCCCTGGCCACTTCGATCGCACTGGCGCTTGCCGCCTGCGGCGGCGGCAACAGCAGCCACGATACCGGCACGCCGATGCCGGTGCCGACGCCGGGTGTGCCGGTCGCCCCGGGCGACGTGTTCGCGCTCACCGCCAGCAACAAGCTCGTGTCGTTCAACCGCGATGCTCCCGGCACCGTGCGCACCACCGCCACGGTTTCCGGCCTGCAGGGCGGCGAGAACCTGCTGGGGATCGATTACCGGCCGGTGGACGGCAAGCTGTATGGCGTGGGTTCGACCGGCCGCCTGTATACGATCGACACCGAGAGCGGCGTGGCCACGCTGAAAGCCACGCTGGTTGCCGATGCGGCCGACGCCACGGCCCCCTTCACCGCGCTGGCGGGCACCGACTTCGGCGTGGACTTCAACCCGGTCGCCGACCGGCTGCGCATCGTGAGCAACACCGGGCAAAGCCTGCGCATCAACGTCGATACCGGCGCCACCACGACCGACGGCGCGATCAATGGCGGCGCCGCGACCACGCAGATCACCGCCTCGGCCTACACGAATTCGTTCGCCGGCACCGGCACCACCACGCTGTATGCCCTCGACACCGTCACCGACACGCTGTACATCCAGAACCCGCCGAACAACGGCACGCTGGCCACGCCGGCGCCGCTGGGCATCGACGCGGGCAGCGCCAACGGCTTCGATATCGATGCCCGCACCAACATGGGCTACATGGTCGCCACCGTGGGCGGCGCGCGCAACCTTTACAGCATCAACCTGGCCGCCACCGCCAACGCGGCCACGCTGGTCGGCGCGCTGGGCGGCTCGGAAGACATCCGCGGCATTG
>DASVVD010001060.1:0-2498 GCA_036386715.1 Pseudoduganella sp. | reverse complement strand
GAAGACATCCGGCCTGATAGTCGGCCCGGTCAAACGCAGCTCCGCCCTCAGGCCGAGCGAGCCGCCGGCTGTCGGTATTTCATTGGCGAGTTGTGCAGCGAAGGGCTGCTCGTTCAGCTGCTCGTCCGAATCCCAGAGGTCGTAGATTCGTTGAAAGGTCGCCTGAGTTACCTCAACCCAAAGGCCGATGCAGTAATGGAGTTCGCGTGACTCGACAGGTAAAGGCAAGAGACCCCGGATGAAAAACCGTTGTCCGTCGAGGACGCACAAATCGTCGTTTTCGCGAACGAGACGAGCCCGGTCATCTGCGGAGAGTTTTGCCACGTCGTCCGGTCGACGAAAAGTGAGCTCCATTTCATCCAGTGGATGGTCTTTACCGCATTTAGAACAGATCAAGGCAACCTCTTTGCAAGTTTACGACATAGCCCTTGGCCATTATTGGACAGGACCGTTCTGGTATTTGCTTCCCGCCGATAGCGCCCGATCACACTGGCTCAGTGTACAATTTTGTTGCCTTAAGGACAGGAAAATGCTTTTATCAGACGTTCCAGATTCTCAGTGAGCACCATGGCCAGCGCTGCTTGGTGAGATAACGGATGTCGATGGATGGCGGCAAGGCTGGATAGTTACCCGTGGCAGCCTGACCATGAGCATGGTCGCGGTAGCGCTTTGCAGCGAACGAAGACGGCAGCTTGCATCCCTGTCTTCCGGGACTGCCGGACACCCTGCCACCCCGTCGCGCCGTGAAAAACGCGCGACAGGGCGGTCCGGGAGTCCGTGGATCAGCCGGCCGCGACGCGCTTGGCGATGTGCGCCAGCGCTTCTTCCACCTGGTCGATCAACACCAGGCACAGGTCGCCATCCTGCAGGCGGTCCAGCGCCGTGTCGATGGCCACGAACTCGCCGTTGATCTCGTCGACGTGCGAGGTGCGGCTGGCGCCCTGCAGTCCGGCACGCAGCAGCGCGATCACTTCGCCGTCTTCACGGCCGCGCTGGCACTGGTCCTGGTACAGCACCACGTCGTCGAATGCCTTGCCGAGGATTTCTGTCTGCTGGCTGATATCCTCGTCGCGGCGGTCGCCCGCGCCCGAAATCACCACCGAGCGGCGTTTCGCCGGCATCGATTCCACGGCCTGCACCAGGGCGGACATCGCATCGGGATTGTGGCCGTAGTCGGCGATCACGGTGGCACCGCGGAAGTCGAACACGTTGAAACGGCCCGGCGCATTGTGGCTGTCGGTGGTGAACGTCTTCAGGCCGAGGCGGATCGATTGCCAGTCGATGCCGGCGCTCCACGCGGCGCCCACGGCGGCCATGGCGTTCTCGACCTGGAAGCCGATCGCGCCGCTGCGGGTCAGCGGAATATCGGCCAGCGCGATGCGCTGCACCGATTTGCCTTCCGCGGCCACCAGGTCGCCCTTGTCCACGTAGACGGTGCGGCGGCCCTGGGCCAGGTGCGTGGCCACCACCGGGTGGTAGCGGTCGGCGCCGAAGAACAGCACCTTGCCTTTCGAGGCGGAGGCCATGCCGGCCACGATCGGATCGGTGGCGTTCAGTACCGCCCAGCCGTTTTCGTCGACGTTCTGCACGATCACGCGCTTCAGTACCGCCAGGTCCTCCACGGTGGTGATGTAGTTCAGGCCCAGGTGGTCGCCCGCGCCGATATTGGTCACCACGGCCACCTTGCAACGGTCGAACGCCAGGCCTTCGCGCAGGATGCCGCCGCGCGCCGTTTCAAAGACAGCCGCATCCACGTCCGGGTGCTGCAGCACGTTGCGTGCGCTGCGCGGGCCCGAGCAGTCGCCGCTGTCGATCTGGCGGCCGTTGACGTACACGCCATCGGTATTGGTCATGCCCACGCGCAGGCCGGACGAGGCGATCAGGTGCGCGATCAGGCGCACGGTCGTGGTCTTGCCGTTGGTGCCCGTGACGGCGACGACCGGGATGCGGCCATCCTCGCCCTCGGCGAACAGCGTGCCCACGATCGCTTCGCCGATCGGCCGGCCCTTGCCGTACGACGGCGACAGGTGCATGCGCAGGCCCGGCGCGGCGTTGACTTCGACCACGCCGCCGTTGAGTTCCTCGATCGGACGCAGCACGCTGTCGACCACCACGTCCACGCCGCAGATGTCGAGGCCGATCATCTGCGCCGCTTCCACGGCGCGTGCCGCCACCTCGGGGTGCACGTCGTCGGTCACGTCGGTGGCGCTGCCGCCTGTCGAAAGATTGGCGTTGTTGCGCAGGATCACGCGCTGGCCCTGGGCCGGCACGGAATCGGCATCGAGATCCTGCGACTGCAGGCGCGCCAGGGCGATATCGTCGAAGCGGATCTTGGTCAACGAGGTGGAGTGGCCGCTGCCGCGGCGCGGATCGGCGTTGACGATATCGACCAGCTCGCGCACCGAATGCACGCCATCGCCCACCACATGGGGCGGATCGCGGCGGGCCGCGGCGACCAGCTTGTTGCCGATCACGAGCAGGCGGAAGTCGTTGCCGGG
>DASVVD010001059.1:0-4426 GCA_036386715.1 Pseudoduganella sp. | reverse complement strand
CGGTGGGCGACCTGTCCGGGGCGGCGCGCGCCCGCATCGGCTACGTGCCGCAGAAATCCGACCTGTTCGACTGGCTAACGCCCGACCAGCTGCTGGCCTACTTCCGCACGCTGTACCCGCGCTGGAACGATTACAAGGTTGAAAACCTGCTGGCGCGCTGGGGCTTCGACGCGGCGACGCGGCGCCAGCGCATCGCCAGCCTGTCCGGCGGCCAGCAGCAGCGCCTGTCGATCATCCGCGCGCTGGCGCCGGAACCGGACCTGCTGGTGCTCGACGAACCCGTGGCCAGCCTCGATCCGGTCGGCCGCCGCGACTTCCTGCGCGAACTGGTCGACGACGTGATCGAACGCGGCACCACGGTGCTGTTTTCCACGCATATCCTGTCCGATCTCGAACGGATCGCAGTCAATGTGGCGTTCCTGAAGGAGGGCCGCATCGGCCTGCAGGCCCCGCTCGACGACCTGCTGGAAGGCACCCGCCGCGTCACCGGCGACCCGCATGCGCTGGCCACGCTGCGGCTCGACCAGGAACTGGGCCGCGTGCGCCACCAGGATGGCGCTTTCAGCATCGTGGCGCGGCTGTCCGTGCAGGAGGCGGCACGGCTCCATGCCGCGCCGGGCGTGCGCGTCGACCCGGTATCGCTGGAAGACCTGTTCGAAGAGGTGACGCGATGAACGCCTGGCGCCAGTTGCTGGTCCAGCCGTTGCTGCGCCGCCGCGCGCAGGGCAGGCCGTGGGTGACCTGGGTCTTGCTGGCGGCACTGCTGCTGCCGCTGGCGGGCGTATTGTCGGGCTGGATGCCGCGGGCGGTCGCCGCCATGCTGGCAGGCGCGCTGGTGTCCGGTGTCACGCTGCAGTGGTGGGCCATCTTCCTGCAAACCGCCATGCGCCTGAATACGCCGGGGGCTGCCTGCCTGGTGCCCGGCATGCGCCGCCGGCTGATGACGCTGGCCGCGGCAGTATGGATCATCGCCAGCTTGCCGCCGGCTGCGCTGTTCGGCGCCGCGAGCGGTCATTTCGGCTACGCATGGCTGTCCTCTGCCGCCACGCTGGTGTTCGCGGCAATCGCCTGCCGTGACATATGGGTCACCATACTGCCATCGTTGTCGGTCTGGCTGGCCAACCGCGCCTTCGGTGATCCGTGGATGCTGCTGTATGCAACGTTCAGGAGTGCAGGCGAAGCGGTGGTGGCGCCGGCGGGAATGTTGCTCGTCGCCATGCTCGGCGGCCTGGCGCTGCGCCGCCTCTTTCCGCATGGCGGCGATGCCCATCACCGCTTCGGCGAACGCCTCGAGCGCAATCTGCGCAATCCGAAGCAGGGCCGGCTGGTGCCGGCCGATGGCGGCATGTCGTGGGCGCTGGGCAGCATTTACCGGGCACGGCTCACCGCCGGTGGCAGCGCCGGCGCGCGCCTGCTCGATGCGCTGGGTGCGCGCGCCCACTGGAGCTGGCCGGTACTGGGCATTGTTGCCATCGCTGCCGCCACGCTGGCGTGGCGCGCCCTGGGCGGGGTGGCGTCCATGCGGCCCTTCATGCACATGGTGCTGATGGCCATGCTGCTGATGATCGTCATGCATGTCGAGGCGGTGCTCGCCGCCGTGAAAGGCTCGGCGGTCGAGCAGGGCATCCTGCGGCTGGTGCCCGCCGCGCCGCCGCCGCGCGACCTGAACCGTCAACTGGCGCTGGCGCTGCTGGCGCGTTTCGGTATCGCGTGGAGCGCCTACCTGGCCTGCAGCATCGTGGTCGTCGCCAGCACCACGGGATCGTGGGGCGCGTGGGTGTGCTGCACCGCGCTGTCGCTGACTTTCGCACCGCTGCTGCTGCGCGACCATGCGCGCCACCCCGGCTGGCCTTCTGTGCAATGGATGACGGGCGGCGTCATGCTCGTGATGCTGCCGCTGGGCGGCGTGGTGGAATATGGCACGGTGGCCACGGGACTGGTGGTCGCGTTCGCCGTCATCCTGGTTACCGGCAGCACCGTCGCGCTGATCCTGCGCTGGCACCATGCCATCGCCGCCGCGCCGGCCTTCCCGGCCGGGCGGATGGCCGGCTAGCTACTTCGCCGGGGTGGCCAGCGGCTGGCCCTTTTCAACCACATACACGCCGACCAGCTTCGTGGTGGCGCTGCCAGCATTGCGTGCGTCATGCACCGTGCCGGCCGGGACGATGAAGGCCTCGCCGGCTTTCATGCGGCGCGGCGGTGCGCCGTCGACCAGCAGCTCCCCTTCGCCATCGAGGAAATAGCTGATTTCGTCGCCCGGGTGCGTGTGCCGGCCGGCGCTGGCACCGGGCGCCAGTTCCACCTGGGCCACCACCGCCTCGCGGTTGGGCACCGAAATGTCGCCGCGGGCGATGACGGTGCGCTTGATGCCGCCCGGCTGGGCGAGGGCGCTGCCGGCGGCCAGGCCGGTCAGGCAGATCAGGAACATGGCGCGGGCCGGCTTGCGCGCCTGAAGGCAAAGCAGTTTCATGGGTACTCCCAGTCTCGATCCGCGCCCGGCCGGACGGCCGGCGCACGCCGACAGGCGCAGCCCATGGTACCGTGTTTTGCCGGGCGTTCCGGATCAGCGCGGCGGTCGCTTGCCCCCTTCGTATGCCTGGCGCAGCGCCGCCGCGGCACCTGTCGGGCCGCCCGGCTCCGCCGCCTTGAGGCCGGTGACGGGCTGGACGGCCGGCGTCGGGCTGCCCGGTTCGTCCCTGCCGATCGCATCCGTCCCGGTCGCGGCGGAGGCCGCGGGGGACGGCGTGCCGGCGCCGGCACCGTCACTGATGGTGTCGTCCACCTCCGGCACGGCCGTGACTGCAGTGCCTTTGAATGGGGTTGTTGGTTCGCTCGACATGCATTACCTCTCGTGGTGTGGAAACAGGGATCAGCGGGCCGGCAGCCGTGCGCGGGCAGCCTGGATGGCATCGTGAACCTGCGCGACAAGTGAGCCCAAATCGGGATTGTCCGGCACAGCCGCGCGCATTGCGAGACTCTGCCGCTGCAGGCGTTCCAGCGTGTCCAGGGCGGCCGGGGTCACCGGCGCGGCCTCGATTTCGCGCATTTGCAGGCGCACCAGGTCGACCTGCCAGAGCTGGTTGGTGGGATCGCGCCGGACCAGGTCCGCCGCCAGCATGCGCGCGCGCCGGTACAGGGCCAGGGCGGCCGGCCGCCTGCCTTCGTCGAGCTCGACATTGGCGTGGTACCACAGCGAGTAGGCCTGGCGGCTGGTCCACAGCAGCTCGTCCGGCGCCACGCGCCGCAGTGTTTCAAGCAATGCGCTTTCTTCGGCAAAAAGACGCGCGGCATCGGCCGGCCGTTTCAGCAGCACCAGCGTCTCGGCCAGCCATGACAGGCTGTTCGCCAGACTGCCGGCGAAACTGCGGTTGGCGGGATTGGCCGCGACCGCGCGCCGGTTCAGCGCCACCGCGGTCTGGAAGTGCAGCGCTGCCTTGTCAGGCTGTTCGCGCGCCTTTGCCACGGCACCAAGGCTGTTGTGCACGACAGCCAGCTGATTCCAGTGTTCGCCATTTTTGCCACGCGGGGCCAGGCGCGTGGTCAGTGCAAGACACTCCTGGAAATACCGGTCGGCGGTGTCCAGTGCGTTGGTGTCGAGATAATGCTGGCCCAGCAAGGTAGCGCTGAACTTCAGCGTTGCCAGCACCTCGGGATCGGCGCTGTCGGCGGCGTGCGGTGCAAGCAACGCATAAGCAGCCTGCAACGCCGTCAGCGCCTTGCCCGGCTGGCCGCGCGCCTTGGCGACTTCGGCGATCATGTTCAGCGTGGCGGCCCGCTGCGTACGTGCCGTCAGGCTGTCGCTGTCGCCCACCGTTGTCAGGTAGGACAGCGCCTTGGCGCTCACGCTGTCGAGCAGGTCGAGCCGGCCCAGCGGCAGCAGCTTGTCGGCGAAATCACCCAGCATGAAGACCATCAGGCTCTCGGCCTCGGCGCGGTGCCGTTCGGCCTCGTGCTGGGCGGCGCGGGCGCGCAGGCCCAGCACGCCGGCCAGTACCGCCAGCAGCACGACCAGCCCCATCACGCCCAGCGCGATGCGCTGGCCCAGCTTCACGCGGTTCACGGAGCGCTGCACGAATTCGCGCGCCAACGGCGGCAACGTTACACCGGTTGCCGCCAGCAGGCCGCGCCCTGCGTTGACCTGGCTGCCGCGTGGCAGCAACAGGTCTTTCGGCCGGCGGGCGGCGGCCCAGCGCTCGGCCTGCGCCGTCACCCGTGTGCGCACCTGCAGGTCCTGCCGGTGCCGCTCGATCCAGTCCGCCACGCGCGGCCAGCGCCGCAGCAGGGCTTCGTGGGTCACGCCGAAGCCGGGCACGTCGCCGCTCAGTTCACTGACGAACAGGCGGGCCTCCACCAGCGCCCGCACCAGGTCGCGCTCCGGTTCCGTCGTCAAGGCTGCCCAGGCCGGGCGCCGCGCGGTCACGGCATG
>DASVVD010001058.1:0-8025 GCA_036386715.1 Pseudoduganella sp. | reverse complement strand
CAGCTGCGCTTCAGCCTGGCGCGGGCGATGTCGCGCGCGCCGATGGACGAGATGCGCGCGTCGCGCCAGCTGTCGGTCGACACCACGCCGGGTTCCAGCCAGCCGCTGACGGGCAGCACCGGCAACCCGGGCCTGCTGCCGATGATGGCGAACCAGGCCGACCTGTCGTACCAGTGGTATTTCGAAAAAGGCTCGCTGCTGTCGGCCGGCCTGTTCTATAAAAAGGTGGCCAGCTATATCGGCATTACCACCGACACGACGACGATCGACGGCCGCCAGGCCACGATCACGCGTTCGGTCAATGGCGAAGGCGGCTACGTGCGGGGCCTGGAACTGGCTTACCAGCAGGCGTTCACCATGCTGCCGGCGCCGTTCGACGGCCTGGGCATGGCCGCGAACTTCTCGTACAGCGAAAGCAGCATCAAGGAATTCACCGGCGACTTCCCGATGGTGGGCCTGATGCGGCGCAACGGCGGTGTCACGCTGTGGTACGAGAAAAACGGCTTCGAGGCGCGCCTGCAGGCCAATTACCACAGCCCTTTCACGCGCATGCCGCGCTGGACGGCCGGCTACCTGGTCGAGAACGACGAGGAAACCTATGTCTCCGCCAACATCTCGAAATACCTGACGCCGCAACTGCAGCTGCACGCCGGCCTGGACAACATCACCAACCAGAAGGTGGTCCACACGCAGTCCGGCAATCCGTACATCCAGAACGTGATGGAGTACGGCCGGCGCTACAACATCGGGCTGGCGTACAAGTTCTGATTGTTGTGTGACGAAAAAGCCGCCGGTTGCCGAAAGGTGCCGGCGGTTTTTCTTCGACTGTTCCGGGCAAAAAAAAGCCGGCTCAGGGAGCCGGCTAAATCCAATTCTTAGAAAGAAGTGGAGGAGACAGGATCGATTATGATGCGGTGCCGCATATCAGGCCACTTTATTTTCATAATGCCCATCATTCCACCTGTGAATATCACGTACCGGTAGGCTTGCACGTCACCGCGATATCGGCGCGGTCCGCGTCCCCCATGATGCCCGAGCCGTTGACGATCGTGCAGGTCTGGCCCTTGGGCTGCTGGAAGATCGTGATGCCGTAGGCGGAGCCGACCGGGATACTGCCGAAGCTTGCCGCCGGGGCGGCCGCGGTGACTTCCTGTACCGTCGAGCCATTGATCAGCTGCAGCCGTGCATCCGCGGCGGCTGCCTCGGTCAGGCCGGTGACCGACACCACTGCCGCGTAGGCATTCTGGCTGCAGGTGATCGGAATGGTCACCGATTCGGTGCGGCCGGCAGTGCCGACCGTGTTGGGCGGCGTGCAGGTCATGTGCTGCGGCTGCTTGGAAATGACGACGTTGAACGTGTCGCCGTAATCGACGGTGCTCGGGAAGCTGAACGTGGTGGCGCCGACCGGGATCGAGATCGTGTCGTTACCGTTCGTCAGCTCCATGCCGGCATTCGGCACGCCGGTCACATAGCCGCTCGCGTTATAGAAAGTGCCGGTGATCGTGAACTCCGTCTTGCCGCCGCAGCCTGCCAGGGCAAGGGCCGCTGCCAGCACCGCCGTGCCGAGATATTTTGCTTTCATTACATTCTCCAGTGGGTGGCGGTGTTCAGGAAGCGCGCGGAACGCACGAAACCGCAAGATTCATCACGTCGCCCGATGGCATCGTGCCGACGGGGTTGGCGACCGTGCAGATCAGGCCTTCGGGTTGCTGCAGCACGGTCACGCCGTAATTGAAGCCGTCGTACACCGCGCTGGGGAAAGTGAAGCTGGTCGCGTTGGCGGGAATCGTCGCGGTCAGGCTGCCGTTGGTCAGCACCAGCTGGTCCTGTGTCAGGCCGGTCACCGAACCACCCAGCTGGTAGCTGTTGGTGATGCAGACGACTTTCGGCTGCGTCGAATTGTAGTAGTTGGCCTTGATGTTGGTACTGGTGGCAGGATCCACGTCGCACTTGGTCGCGGTCGCCTGTGTCTGCACCTCGATATTGATCGTGGAATCTTCGGCGATCAGGTTCGGGAAATAGGCCGTGGTGGTGCCGGCGATGCTGGTTCCCGGCGTCACGGTCACGGTCTGGTCGCCGTTTTTCAGCACCAGGCCCGGCTTGACGAGGCCATACACGGTCACCGCCAGCGTCAGGTTGCCGTTATCGCTGCCACCGCAGCCGGCCAGCATCGCGGCGCACAGCGCGCCTGCGGTTGCGCGCGCATACATACTCTTCATAGCAATAACAATCTCCAAATCATGTGGTCGGAAGCCGGGCGGCGGCTGAGCCGGAAGCGGCGCTTATTTTAGTTCATTTGGCAAGGGGTGGCTCGCTTAATCGTTGTAACAATCCTTGTGGCGGCCCGCACCAGGGCTGGTGATCCGTTGCCGCATCGTCGTTACCGTTACTGCACACGAGCAATGGCACAGGCCGACCGGCGCCCCTGCAGGTGGCAGCGGTTGCGCAATACACCATGGCGATCATGCACCGCCACGTTCCACGCATCGGGCCCGGCGCGTTCCATCGTCATGAAACCGAAGCCGCCTTGCCATGCGCTGAAGCTGGCGATCACGGCGCCCGGCGCCGGCTGCACCGCCGACACATCGTCCGGCAGCGGCACCAGGTCTTCCTGCGTGCCGGAAAACCCGGCCACGAGCTGGGTCGGATGGTCGGTCCTGAAGCTGACCTGCTGCCACAAGTGCGCGTGGCCGGACAGCAGCGCCTGCACGCGCGGCGGCAGCAGCAGCGGATTGACCGCGCCGAAGCTTTGCTGGAGCCCGGCATCACCCAGCTCCAGGCGCATCTGGCTGGCCTTGTCGAGCCCGGTGCGGAAGCCCAGGATCGGGTGGTGGTTCGCCAGCAGGTTCCAGGTGGCGCGCTGCGACAGCGCCTCGGTTTTTTCATAGACGTCGCGGTAGCGGGCATGGTCCGGGTCGCCCGGTTTCAGGCCGCGCCACGAGGTGGCGGCCGTATCGAGCACCAGCAGCTGCGCATTGCCGCCCAGCGGCACCGCATAGGGATCGCTGTAGTCGCCGGTGGCGTCGTCCGCCTGCCTGTCGCAGTCGCGCCCCGGCTGCAGTGGGCGCGGATCGAGGAAGCGCCACCATCCCTGGCCGGCCCGCGCGCAGCTCTCGTGGTTGCCGCGCACAACGACCCAGGGCGCCGCGCGCAGCAGCGGTTCGGCGGGACGGAAGAAATCCTCGCGCCAGGCATCCCAGCCATAGCCCCACGGGCTGCCGGCGCAGCCCGCGTTACCGTCGGGGCAAGGATTTTCGCGGTAATGGTAGTCGCCCACGTGGATCACCAGGTCCGGCTTCCAGCGCGCCGCGGCCGCGCTCACGTCGGCAAACGGAAACTGGTCGGCATCGTTGCAGGGCTGCCAGGCGTGATCGGCCTTTTTCAGCCGGCAGCCGGTATCGCCGATGACGACGATCCGCCGCGCCTCGGGTGCCGGCAGTGGCAGGGCAACACCGCCGACCGCGGCGGCCTGCACGCCCGGCGGCAGCGGCGATTCGCACGTCAGTACCGGGAAGGCCGACGGCTTCGAATCTTCCGGGCTGGACGCGGTAGGGCGCTGCGCCAGGGTGGCCGGCGCCGCGCGCATGGCCATCGGCACCGGCCGGCCGTCGACCGCGAGCATGGGGCAGGCGGCGGCAGCCGTGATGACGCGTGCCGTGGCGGCGCCCCCTTCACCCAGCACCACGTAAGCCGAGAGCACGTCCGGCGGCAGCGGCGCAGTCGTGGCGCAGCCGGCCAGGACAGCGGCTGCCAGCGATGCGAGGAGCAAGCGTCGCGATGGGAAAGACAATCGGTACGTCAGCGGGTCCATGCGCACCCCCGGAAGTAATGAACAGTTCGTTAATTTAGCACCGATCGGCGCCAGTGGGACAATTCAGGATCGAGGCACGACGCCAGCGTGCCGGGCCTTCCCGGCCGGACCGTGCGACAATTGCATCATGAACGACATTGCCCGACCCAAAGCCATTCTGTTCGACCTGGACGATACGTTGTGGCCGATCGGCCCCGTGATCGCGGAAGCGGAGCTGGCGCTGCACGCCTGGCTGGCCGAACACGCGCCGAAAGTGGCGCAAACCTTTACCATCGAACAATTGCGGGCACGCCGCATGGCACTGCTGGCCGAGAAGCCCGAGCATCACCTGGACCTGATCGGCCTGCGCCGGGCAGCGCTGGAAGCGGCGTTTGCCCACGTGGGCGAAGACCTGGCCCGCCTCGACGGGGCGGTCCAGCTTTTTTCCGCCGCCCGCAACACCGTGCAACCGTATCGCGACGTGCTGCCCGGCCTGCAGCGGCTGGCACAGAAAGTCACGCTGGGTTCGATCTCGAACGGCAATGCCGACCTTGAAGTCATTGGCCTCGCCCACCATTTCAAGGTATCGCTGGCCGCCTGGCAGTTCGGCAAGGCGAAACCCGATCCCGCCATTTTCCTGGCGGCATGCGAAGCGCTCGGCGTGGCCCCGCACGAAACCGTCTACGTGGGCGACGACCTGCGTCTCGACGTGGAAGGCGCGCAAAAAGCCGGCCTGAAGGCCGTGTGGATGAACCGCACCGCCAGCACGGCGCACCTGGAAGCGGGCATCGTGCCGGACGCGATCTGCCGTGATATGGATGAGTTGATTGCGTGGCTGGAACAACAGTTAGCCGATTGAATTCCCGGCGCGCGTCCCCGGGGGTGCATAATGAATGCTTAGTCCTGAACCCGATCATGCAACTCGATACCCGTGCCCAAACCCTGCTCAAAGCCCTCGTAGAGCGCTATATCGCCGACGGTCAGCCCGTGGGCTCTCGCGCGCTGTCGAAGATTTCCGGCCTTGACCTGTCGCCGGCCACGATCCGCAACATCATGGCCGACTTGGTAGAGCTCGGCTACGTCGCCAGCCCGCACACGTCGGCCGGCCGCGTGCCCACGCCGCGCGGCTACCGGATCTTCGTCGATACGCTGCTGACCGTGCAGCCGATGGACGAGAGCGCCGTCGAATCGCGCCTGCGTCCGCAGTCGCACGCGCCGCACAAGCTGATCGCCAACGCGGCACAGATGTTGTCGTCGCTGTCGCAGTTCGCCGGCGTGGTGATGAGCCCGCGCCGCGAATCGGCGTTCCGGCAGATCGAATTCCTGCGCCTGGGCGAAAAGCGCATCCTGCTGGTGATCGTTGCCCCCGGCGGCGACGTGCAGAACCGCCTGCTGCTGACGGACGTCGATTACACCCCGTCCGAACTGGTGCAGTCGGCCAATTTCATCAACCAGCACTACAGCGGCCTGGCGTTCGACGAGGTGCGCACGCGCATGCAGGGCGAACTGCGCCAGCTGCGCGACGACATGGGCCGCCTGATGCAGGCGGCGGTGGAGGCGGGCAGCGAGGCCATGGCCGACAGCAGCGACGACATGGTGATTTCCGGCGAGCGTAACCTGCTGTCGGTCAGCGACCTGTCGTCGAACATGACATCGCTGCGGCAGATGTTCGACATGTTCGAACAGAAAACCGGCCTGATGCAGCTGCTGGACGTGTCGTCGAAAGCCTCCGGCGTGCAGATCTTCATCGGCGGCGAATCGAACCTGGTGCCGCTCGACGACATGAGCGTGGTGACCGCGCCCTACGAGGTCAATGGACGCATCGTCGGCACGCTGGGCGTGATCGGCCCGACCAGGATGGCCTATGAGCGGGTGATCCCGATCGTCGACATCACGTCGCGGCTGCTGTCGAATGCCTTGAGCCATAACTGACGCAAGACCCGCAAGACTCAGGCAAGATTCAGGCAAGACCGACGCAAGAAAAACGGCCCTTTCGGGCCGTTGCTGTTTTCAGTGCCGGTGCGGGCATTTATCCTTGGTGCAACTGCCATAGATCGCCAGTGCATGCTCGGCGATCTTGAAGCCGCGTTCGGCGGCAATGCGCTGCTGGCGCGCTTCGATCTCGTCGTCGATGAATTCCTCCACGCGGCCGCAGTCGAGGCATACGAGGTGGTCGTGGTGCGAACCCTGGTTCAGTTCGAAGATCGCCTTGCCGCTCTCAAAGTGATTGCGGTTCAGCAGGCCGGCCTGCTCGAACTGCGTGAGAACGCGGTAAACGGTGGCAAGGCCGACATCCATATTGTCGGACAGAAGGATCTTGTAGACGTCTTCGGCCGTCAGGTGGCGCACGGCGCTGTTCTGGAAGATGTCGAGGATCTTCAGGCGCGGCAGGGTTGCCTTCAGGCCGCTGGCCTTCAGATCGGTAGGGCTGTTACTCATGTTCGGTGGTCGGTTTGTGCTGGAGTGCTTTATCATATAGCGTTTCGACACTTCTGCTCAATCGGATTTGAGGTTACTTATGCGCGTCACCCAAGCGTCACCGTTGTCTGTATTGCACGTTTTTAAACTGCGCCTGCCCCTCGCGGCAGCGGGCGCCTGCGTGGCGCTCGCCCTCGGCGGCTGTGCCGGCAAGACCGTGCTCGGGCCGAAGGAAGGCGCCCCGGTGACCCAGCAGGCCAACCCCGTCGTCGAAGCCTCGCAAGGCGCGGTCACCTCGCAGGTAACGGGGCTGCAGAAGTTCATGTGGTTCTTCTCCCCGTACCGGCCCGATATCCAGCAGGGCAATTTCGTGTCGAAGGAAATGCTGGCACAGCTGAAACCCGGCATGACGCGCGACCAGGTGCGCTTCATCATGGGTTCGCCGCTGCTGAACGACCTCTTCCACGAAAACCGCTGGGATTACCCGTTCCGCCTGGCGCGCGGAAGCGGCGAGCTGACCACCAGCACGGTGGTCGTGTATTTCGACAAGGAAGGCAAGGTCGAGCGCTTCGAAGGCGGCGAGCTGCCCTCCGAGCGCGAATACATCGCCCGCATCGCCGGCCCGATCAAGAAGTTCCAGAAGGATGAAAAGCGCTCGGCCGAAAACCAGCCGGCCGCGCAGCGTGCGCCGCTGCCGAGCGGCCAGGACTCCGGCAACCGCAACCCGGTCGAAGTCACCACGCAGCCGGCCGGCCAATAAGAACAGGACAGGAACCAACATGACCACTCTGAACATCGCCGTGGCCGGTGCCGGCGGCCGCATGGGCCGCATGCTCGTGGAAGCCGTGCTGGGCGCGGATGACCTGCGCCTGTCCGGCGCGCTCGGCATCGCCGGCAGCGACGGCCTGGGCCAGGATGCCGCCGCGTTCCTGGGCAAGGCCACCGGCGCGATCGTGACCGCCGACCTGGCCGAGGGCCTGCAAGGCGCGGACGTGCTGATCGACTTCACGCGCCCCGAAGGCACGCTGCAGCATGCCGAATACTGCGCCGCGCACGGCATCAAGCTGGTGATCGGCACCACCGGGTTCGACGATGCCGGCAAGGCCGCCCTGAAGGCCGCCGCCGAAAAGACGGCGATCGTGTTCGCGCCGAACATGAGCGTGGGCGTCAACGTCACGCTGAAACTGCTGGAACTGGCCGCGAAAAGCCTGTCCACCGGCTACGACATCGAAATCGTCGAAGCGCACCACCGCCACAAGGTCGATGCCCCGTCCGGCACCGCGCTGAAGATGGGCGAAGTGATCGCCGATGCGCTGGGCCGCGACCTGAAGGAATGCGCCGTCTACGGCCGCGAGGGCGTGACCGGCGAGCGCGATCCGTCGACGATCGGCTTTGCCACCATCCGTGGCGGCGACATCATCGGCGACCACACCGTGCTGTTCGCCGGCACCGGCGAGCGCATCGAGATCAGCCACAAATCCAGCAGCCGCGCCGGGTATGCGCAAGGCTCGCTGCGCGCGTCGCGCTTCCTGGCCGACAAGGCGACCGGCCTGTTCGACATGTACGACGTGCTGGGCCTGAACGCATGACCGTACGCAACTGACATCCGGACGCCAGGGCCATGGAGCACTTCACCTTCGCGGGCTATTGGGAACGGGGCGATGCGATCAGCCATGCGGTGGCGTACCTGCTGCTGGCGATGTCGCTGACGAGCTGGTTCTTCATCCTCTCCAAGAGCTGGATGGCCTGGCGCGTGCGCCGCAGCGCGCCCGTGGTGCAGCGCGTCTGGGATGCGCCCACGCTGCAGGACGGCGTGG
>DASVVD010001057.1:0-3247 GCA_036386715.1 Pseudoduganella sp. | reverse complement strand
GAATAGCAAGAGCCGTGCCCGGATTTCTCCGGGCACGGCTCTGGACTGCATGGCCCTGGATGACACGGGCCCTGTATTACTTCGTGCTTAGATTTCCTCGTACAGCGGCAGCGTGAGGAACTCGGCAAACGATTCGGACGTCGACATCTCCTCGAAGATCCGTGCGGCGCGCTCGTAGTTCGGGCTGGTGCCGTCGGGAGCCGATTCCTTCACCTTCGGCAGTTCTTCGGCGATCATCGAACGCACGATCTCGGCGGTGACCTTGCGGCCGTCATCGAGCACGCCCTTCGGCGAACGGATCCACTGCCACACCTGCGAGCGGCTGATCTCGGCGGTGGCAGCATCTTCCATGAGGTTATGGATCGGCACGCAGCCATTGCCGCCGAGCCAGCTGCCCAGGTAATGGATGCCGACGTTGATGTTGTAGCGCAGGCCCGCTTCCGTGATCGGTGCTTCCGGCTGGAAGTTCAGCAGGTCGGCCGCGGTCACCTCCACGTCCGGACGCTGCTTGCCGATCTGGTTCGGTGCGTCGCCCAGCACTTTCGTGAACTCGGCCATTGCTGGCGCCACCAGGCCCGGGTGGGCGACCCAGCCGCCGTCGTAGCCGTCGGTGGCATCGCGCGACTTGTCGCCAATCACGCCGGCCATCGCCACTGCATTTTTCTCCGCGTCGTTCTTGATCGGGATCAGTGCGGACATGCCGCCGATCGCCGGTGCGTTGCGCTTGTGGCAGGTCTTCAGCAGCAGCAGTGCATACGAGCGCATGAACGGCGCGGTCATCGTCACTTTCGGGCGGTCCGCCAGGCAGAAGTCCTTGTCGAGCTTGAATTTCTTGATGCAGCTGAAGATGTAATCCCAGCGGCCCGCGTTCAGGCCGGCGCTGTGCTCGCGCAGCTCGTACAGGATCTCGTCCATTTCAAACGCGGCCACGATGGTTTCGATCAGCACGGTGGCCTTGATGGTGCCCTGCGGCAGGCCCAGCTCGTCCTGCGTCATCACGAAGATGTCGTTCCACAGGCGCGCCTCCAGGTGCGATTCCATTTTCGGCAGGTAGAAATACGGGCCGGCGCCGCGTGCCAGCTGCTCGCGGGCGTTATGGAACATGAACAGCGCAAAGTCGAACACGCCGCCGGAGATGCGCTTGCCGTCGACCAGCACGTGCTTTTCATCCAGGTGCCAGCCGCGCGGGCGGACCACCAGCGTGGCGGTCTTGTCGTTCAGCTTGTAGGACTTGCCGTTCTGTTCCAGCGCGATGGTCTTGCGCACCGCGTCCATCATGTTGACCTGGCCGGTGATCTGGTTGTCCCAGTTCGGGGTGTTGGAATCCTCGAAGTCGGTCATGTAGCTGTCCGCACCGGAATTGAGCGCATTGATGACCATCTTGCGCTCGACCGGGCCGGTGATTTCCACGCGGCGGCACTGCAGCGCGGCCGGAATCGGCGCGATGGTCCAGTCGCCGGCACGAATGTGCGCCGTTTCGGCCAGGAAGTCCGGGCGCTCGCCCTCGTCCAGGCGCTTGGCGCGCACGACCCGCGCGGCCAGCAGTTCCTGGCGGCGCGATTCGAACGCACGCGACAGTTTCGCTACCAGCGCCAGCGCTTCGGCCGTCAGAACGCTGTCATAACCGGGCTTGATCTCGCCCGTGATTTCCATACCTGCTGGTAACGTGATGCTCATGTCGCTCTCCTTTGTGCTCTGGTGAAATTGCATGCCTTGCAGTATATTGACTACAAACATATCTAAACAAGACAAATAATCACTTCATCTGTGCAAATTTGTCATAGATCGAGACCATGGCACAGTTCAAGCAAATTTCTACTTTTGTCGAGGTCGTGGCGCGGGGCAGCCTGTCCGCCGCCGCGCGCGCCGAAGGCATTGCACCGGCCGTGATCGGCCGCCGCCTCGATGCGCTGGAACAGCGGCTGGGCGTCAAGCTGTTACAGCGTACCACGCGCAAACTGGCGCTCACCGACGAAGGCGCAGCCTTCCTCGAGGATTGCCAGCGCATCCTGGCGGACCTGGAAAGTGCCGAAGCGGCGGCTGCCGAACGCAGCGCACGGGCCACCGGGCACCTGCTCATTTCAGCCCCGGCCGGCTTTGGCCGGCACCATGTGGCGCCACTGATCCCGTCATTCGTGGCCGAGCACCGCGACGTGACGGTGACCTTGAACCTGAACGATCGCGTGGTCGACCTGATCGGCGAGGGGGTGGACATTGCCATCCGTATCGCCACGCTGGAAGACTCGAACCTCGTCAGCCTGAAGCTGGCGGACAACCGCCGCGTGGTCGTTGGCGCCCCGTCCTATCTGCAGCGGCACGGCGTGCCGAAAAACCTCGACGAGCTGGCGCGGCACAACTGCCTGGCGATCAGCAGCGCCGGCAGCCAGCGCGGCTGGACCTTCCGCGACGGCAGCAAGAACGTCACGCTGCGAACCGCTGGCAACATGAGCTGCAACGACGGCGCCGTGCTGCATGACTGGGTATTGGCCGGCAAGGGCCTGGGCTGGCGGTCGATGTGGGAAGTGGGCGTGGATATCGAGGCGGGTCGGCTGGTCACCGTGCTGGACGAGTATGCCGCCCCCGGCAATGACAACATCTATGCCGTCTTCGCACAGCGGCGCCACCTGCCCCTGCGCATCCGTGCCTTTGTCGATTTCCTGCGGCGTACCTATGGGCAGCCAGGTTACTGGGCCAAGGGCTGAACTACCGGAACCGCCCGGCACGGATTATCGTTCGGACGATCGGCCGGCAAGGCCTGTCATGCGGCGGGGCCGGTCAATTGCATTGGGCCGGAATGCATGCCGATCCGTCTTTCCAGCGATCGCGATGATTCATCCGGAATACATCAATTTCCAATTGGAATTCATGACCGTGGAATGGACCAATGGACCAATGACCAAGGGATCAATGGTCCATTGGTCCAAAAGCGGCAGGCACAAAACACCAGGCAAAAAAAAATCCCCGGAAACCGAGGATTTTTTGATCGTTAGACCCAGCGTATTACAGCGGCTGAATGTTCGATGCTTGCTTGCCTTTAGGACCAGCGGTCACATCGAAAGATACGCGTTGGTTCTCTTGCAGGGACTTGAAGCCGTTCGACTGAATCGCCGAGAAGTGAGCGAACAGATCTTCGCCGCCTTCGTCAGGGGTGATAAAGCCGAAACCCTTCGAATCATTGAACCATTTTACGATGCCAGTTGCCATTACAATTTCCTATTTCAGTTAAGTTGGGCTTACGCCCGTTTTA
>DASVVD010001056.1:0-4422 GCA_036386715.1 Pseudoduganella sp. | reverse complement strand
CGACCTGAAGCCAGGCACCTACAGCCTCAAATTCGATGCCGCCACGCTGCCATCGGGCATGAAGTTCACCGACGGCACGGGCACCACCGGACAGGTCACGCTGACCTCCGGCCAGCATGCCGCATTCGAGGAAGCCGCGTTTGCGCAGCAGGGCACGATCGCCAGCACGGTGTGGGAAGACAGGAACGGCAACGGCACCCAGGACAGCGGCGAAACCGGCGTGTCCGGCGCCACCGTGAAGCTGGTCGACGCCAAGGGTGCCACCGTGTCCACCACCACCACCGACGCCAGGGGCGACTACACGTTCACGACCGCGGTCGGCGACTACTCGGTGCAGGTCACCAAGCCCGCCGGCTACGTCTTCACGAGCCAGGACAAGGGCAGCAACGACGCGATCGACAGCGACGTGAATGCCAGCGGCGCATCGGCCACCTTCACCGTGAAAGCCGGCGTGACCATCGATCCGGCCGACGCCGGCGTGTACCGCACGGCATCGCTGGGCAACAAGGTCTGGTACGACTGCGACGGCGACGGCATCCAGGACGCCGGCGAAAGCGGCATCCAGGGCGCCCGGGTCACGCTGCTGGACGAAAGCGGCAAGTCCATCGCCGTGACCACCACCAACGGCAGCGGCGAATACGCCTTCAGCGGCCTGAAGCCGGGCGTCTACAGCGTGCAGTTCGACACCTCGGCACTGCCGTCGGGCTACGTGATCACGAAGCAGGATGCCGGCAGCGACGATGCGCGCGATTCCGACGTGGACGCCACTGGCCTGTCGCAGAAAGTCACGCTGGTCTCCGGCGAAAACAACACCAGCGTCGATGCCGGCGTGGCGCAGGCCGCGACGATCGGCGACCGCGTGTGGCTCGACACGGACGCCGACGGCATCCAGGACAGTAACGAAGCCGGCGTGGCCAACGTGACCATGACGCTGAAAGACAGCAAGGGCAATGTCGTGGCGACCACCACCACCGACGATTGCGGCAACTACAAGTTCAGCGTGGCGGCCGGCACCTACAGCGTCAGCATGAAGACGCCGGACGGCTATGCCGTCACGAAGCAGTACGCGACGACCTCGGGCATCGACAGCAACGCGGATGCCAGCGGCAACCTGGGCACCGTGACCGTCAAGGCAGCCGAAGTCGTGAAGACGCTCGACGCCGGCCTGGTGCAGAGCAGCATCCGCAGCACCGTGTGGGAAGACAGCGACTTCGACGGCGTGCAGGACAAGGGCGAATGCGGCATTGGCGGCGTGACGGTCAAGCTGTACGACGCCAGCCACAAGCTGGTGGGCACCACCGTGACCACGGCCGACGGCAGCTACGCGTTCAACAAGCTGGCCGCCGGTTCCTACAGCGTGGAAGTGACGCGCCCGGCCGGTTACTACACGACCAAGGCGAACGTGGGTTCCGACGCGCTCGACTCCGATTTCACCAACCTGACCAGCACCTCCACGGTGGCCGGCAGCGGCGTGTTCAAGCTGGCCGCGGGCGAGCAGAAGACCGACCTGGACGCGGGCCTGTACCGCAAGGCCAGCATCGGCGACCTGGTCTGGCGCGACGCCAACCACAACGGCGTGCAGGACAAGGGCGAGGAAGGCATCGGCAAGATCAAGGTCATGCTTTATGACGCCACCACCAACAAGCTGCTGGAAACCACGACCACCGACAGCAACGGCAAGTACCTGTTCGACGACCTCGATCCGGGCAGCTACTACCTGAAGTTCGACAAGACCGGCGTGAAGTTCACCGATGCGAAGGGTTATACCTACGCGATGAACGACTGGAAATGGGGCGTCAAGAACACTGGCACCAACGACCTGATCGACACCGACGTCAACGGCGACGGCGTCAGCAAGGTCGGCCTGACCCAGACCGATGCCACCTTCCTGTCCTCCGGCGAGAACGACATGAGCTGGGACGCGGCGATCACGCCGATCGCGATCGACCTGAACGGCGACGGCATCCACACCATCGCCCGCGCCGACTTCGGCGGCAGCTTCGACCTGCTGGGCACCGGCAGCGCGATCAAGTCGGGCTGGCTGTCGTCGGGCGACGCCTTCCTGGCGATCGACGCCAACGGCAACGGCCGGATCGACAGCATCGGCGAACTGTTCGGCGGCGCCAGCAAGGGCAGCGGCTTTGCCAAGCTGGCTTCGTTCGACAGCAACGGCGATGGTTTCGTGACCGCCGACGACGCGCAGTTCTCGGCGCTGACCCTGTGGCAGGATGCCAACAGCAATGGCGTCACCGACGCCGGCGAGCTGATTTCGCTGGCAAAGGCCGGCGTCACGTCGCTGACCGTGGCGTTCGAGGAACTGCCGTTCCTGGACGCGAACGGCAACCTGCACCTGGAGCGCAGCAGTGCCACGATCAACGGCAATGACGTGTCGATTACCGACGTCTATTTCAACGTCGACGTGGCCGACGTGACGGCCGCCGGCCTCGAAGCCATGAACATGGCCCAGTTGATCGGCCAGGCCTCCGCGATCGTTTAAAGAAGCAGTCAAAGAAGAACAGCATGCCGGCACAGCCGGCACTCTCAAACTAGAAAACAAAGACCAACTACATGAAAACCATTGCTTCCAAGCTGTCCGCCGCCGTCATCAGCACCATCGTCATGGCCGGCGCCCATGCTGCCGGCACCACCGTGACCTCGATCACGGACCATGCCACTGCATCGCTGCTCGCGACCAACAATTTCAATCGTCCTTCCAATGCTGTCAAGGTGCAGTCCTACGATGTCGCCACGTCGGACGGCGGCACGTTCCTCGCCCTGTGCATCGAGCCGACCGTTGGCATGGACAAGGCGCTGACCGCTTCGTATTCCGTGAAGACATTCGCCGGCTTCGACAACAACAAGCAGATCCAGCGCCTGTTTTCGGAGTACTACGACAACGCGCTCGCCAGCACGGCATCCAGCCTGAGCTTCCAGCTGGCCCTGTGGGAACTGAACAACGATACCGGCGGCAAGCTGATCGGTACCGGCAGCGACGTGGGCATCTTCAGCTTTGCGCAAGTAGCGGGCTCCAGCAGCACCAAGGCTGTGCTGAACGAAGCCAACACCATGCTGACGTACGCGCTGAGCAACGCGGCGATCACGCAAAAGTACAACTACACCGTGTTCGAGTCGGGTACTTCCCAATCGCTCGTTGCTGCAACGATCTCCGCCGTCCCGGAACCGACCACCTACGCGATGCTCGGCCTGGGCCTGGCCCTGGTAGGCTTCACGGCACGCCGCCGCAAGCAGGGCTGATCGCTGCTTCGGCTTCCCGCGCCAACTGGCGCAGGCATGAAAAACGGGCGCCGCGGCGCCCGTTTTTCAGTGCCATGCCCGCCGACGAAGCGGACTCTCAATCCAGGTCGGCGGCATCGTGCCGCTCCGGCACCTGCTGTTCCTCCGGCCCCTGCAGCCGGTTGACGCGACGCCCGCGCCGCACCGCCGGGCGCGCCGCCACCTCTTCGGCCCAGCGCCGCACGTGGGTGTATTCCTGCACCGACAGGAATTCGGCGGCGCCATACAACTCGCCCAGCACCAGGTTGCCGTACCACGGCCAGATCGCCATGTCGGCGATCGTGTAGTCGTCGCCGGCCACGTAGCGCTGCGCCGCCAGCTGGCGGTCCAGCACGTCGAGCTGGCGCTTGGTTTCCATCGCATAGCGATCGATCGGGTATTGCAGCTTTTCCGGCGCATAGGCAAAGAAATGGCCGAAGCCGCCGCCGACGAACGGCGCGGAGCCCATCTGCCAGAATAGCCAGTTCAGGGTTTCGGTGCGTGCCCGCGTCCCGGCGGGCAGGAACGCGCCGAATTTTTCCGCCAAGTAGACCAGGATCGAGCCGGATTCAAAGACCCTCAGCGGGGTGTCGCCGCTGCGATCCACCAGCGCGGGGATCTTCGAGTTCGGATTGATGTCGACGAAGCCGCTGCCGAACTGCTCGCCGCTGCCGATGCGGATCAGCCAGGCATCGTATTCGGCGCCCGCATGGCCCAGCGCCAGCAGTTCCTCCAGCAGGATCGTGACCTTCTGGCCATTCGGCGTGCCCAGCGAATACAGCTGCAGCGGATGCTTGCCGACCGGCAGTTCCGTGTCGTGCGTGGCGCCGGCCACCGGGCGGTTGATGCTGGCAAAGGCGCCGCCGCCCGCGACGGGCGGCGTCCAGACGGCCGGGGGGATGTATGTCGGTGTTTCACTCATGCGTTATCGCTCCTTTGGGCAAGGGGCCGCCGCACGGACGGGCGGCCTACGGGATGGCTAGTTTGGCACGACTGGAGAAAACGCGTACGGCCCGGCAAAAAATCAAAGGTCAGGCCGCGCGCACGGCCATTCTTTCCAGCGTCTGCAGGTCGAGCGGCCGGGTGAGCCGGTAGCGCGCCAGGGCGGCGGCGCCGACGGCGACGGCATCGGCGCCGAAGTGCGAGGTG
>DASVVD010001055.1:0-11119 GCA_036386715.1 Pseudoduganella sp. | reverse complement strand
TGGGCCGCGGCCAGCGCAGCGAGTCGCGCGAAGCTGGCGGTGACGCTGCCCGACGCCGTGCCCAGCGGCAGGTCGGGCCACAGCGCGGTGCGCGCGGTCCCCAGGTTCATGGTCGACCAGTACTGCTGCGCGGCGGCATTGCTTGCGCCGCCCTGGGCCAGCAGGTCGGGATCGTTGGCCGGCAGGGCCGGCGCGCTGGCCGCGCGGTTTTTCCATTTCGCCAGCAGAGTATCGAACTCATCGGACCGTGCAGGCGGGCTGAGTAAAACCACGGTGAACAGCAACGCTGCGTGCCACGGACGGTGTGCTCCGTTCATTGACCTTCTCCCGGTAGTGTAACGTTAACATATCAAACCCAAAAACGCCCCGGTGGTGGCGGATACCATGGCCGGAGCGTGCCTGCATGAAGCTTGAGATAACGTTATCACCTGTATTGACCACATACAAGGGCGGGATTGCAACAGGCGGGCGCGGCGCCCGGGCACGATGAGAGTGCGCGAACTGCCTGCCTGCCGCCGGCAGCACGTCCATCGATATGCTGCGCGACCGCGCCTTTCAGTTGCCGCGGTAGGTGGAATACCCGAAAGGACTGAGCAGCAATGGGATATGGTAGTGCTGGGCCGGCGCATCGACCGTGAATTCGACGGGAATGCGCGGGAAGAACGTGGGCTGCTTCAGGCGCGCGTAGTGCTCGCCCGTCTGGAAGACGATGCGGTAATCGCCCGTGTTGACCGGCTTGCCCTCGGGGTACAGCGCGGCGATGCGGCCCTGGGCATCGGTAACGCCGCCGGCCAGCTCGCGCCACCCTTCCCCGGTACGCGCCTCCAGTGTCACGCGCACGCCCGAGGTGGGCTTGCCACTCTGCAGGTCCAGTACGTGGACGCTGATCGGATTGGCTGCAGCCGATGCCGCGGCAGTCGCGCCGGCAGTGGCGGCGGCAAGGGTACAGGCCAGCATGAGGTGTTTGATTTGGAACATGGGGATCTCCGGTAAGGTTGAATGTGTCAGGGTGCGGCTGGCTGGTCCAGCCCGGGAACGCCGCGAATGGCCGCGAGCGCGCAGGCATGGTCGTTGACGGCACCGCCGCCGCCGGCAACGCCGATCGCGCCGACCACCTGCCCGCCCGCCGTCAGAGGCACGCCGCCGCCGAGCAGCAGCAGTTCGGGCAGCGTGGCCAGGTTGCGCGCATCGGGATTGGCGGCAGCCTGGCGGGCCAGTTCCAGCGTGGCGCTGCGGGTGGACAACGCGGTAAATGCCTTGCGCCGGCTCGCCTCGATATTGTGCGGGCCGACCGATTCGGCGCGCTGCAGCGCCAGCAGGTTGCCACCCCGGTCGAGCACCGCGACGACGATCGAGCGCTCCTGGCGCCGGCATGTTTCGACAGCGCCGGCCACCAGGCGGCTGGCGGCTTCCAGCGTCAGCTCGGGCTGCTGGCGCACCTGGGCAGCGGCGCTGCCGGAAAACGCTGCCAGCGCAAGGAACGGCAGCAGCATGGCGGTGGGTTTGAACATGAAAATTCCTGTCGGTGTCGATTCGAAGCCGCATTGTTGCACCCGCCAGGCCACGGCCGCATGACCGCCAGATGACAATTTCGTCATCCAGGGCCGGCCCGAACCGGCATAGAATAGGCGCTTTGACTGCAGCGTTGCCCGCAGCGTTGACCGAATACAGCCCATGGCCATCCTGGTGATCGAAGACGAGCCGAAGACCGGCGACTACCTGCAGCGCGGCCTGGCCGAATCGGGCTTCGCGGTGCGGCTCGCGCGCAACGGGCGCGATGGCCTGGCGCTTGCCCGGGAGGACGGCATCGAACTGGTCGTGCTCGACGTGATGCTGCCGGGGATGGACGGCTGGCAGGTGCTCGAGGCACTGCGCGCCGATCCAACGACCGAACAGATCCCCGTGCTGTTCCTGACCGCGCGCGACGAAGTGCAGGACCGCGTGCGCGGCCTGGAGCTGGGTGCCGACGACTACCTGGTCAAGCCGTTCGCGTTCGTGGAACTGGTGGCACGCATCCGCACGCTGCTGCGGCGCGGCCCGGTGCGCGAGGACGAGCTGCTGTGCATCGGCGACCTGGAGATCGACGTGATCCGGCGCCGCGTGCGCCGCGGCAGCGCCACGATCGTGCTGACGGCCCAGGAGTTCGCCCTGCTCCACCTGCTGGCGCGGCGCCAGGGCCAGGTGCTGTCCCGCTCGCTGATCGCCTCGCAGGTATGGGACATGAACTTCGACAGCGACACCAACGTCATCGACGCGGCCATCCGCCGGCTGCGGCGCAAGATCGACGATCCGTTCGCGCAAAAGCTGATCCACACGCGCCGCGGCATGGGCTACGTGTGCGAGGTGGAACCGGCCGCCGCGCCATGATGGCGGCGCTGCGCAATTCGCTGGCGGTGCGCGTCACCGCCATGTTCGTGCTGATCGTCGCCCTGGCGGCCGCCGGCCTCGGCACCTACCTGTACCGCGCGTTCGTCGCCGAAATCGAACGGCGCGACGATATCGCCCTGCTGGGCAAGCTGCGGCAGGTGCAGATCCTGCTTGGCCGCCCCGGCGCGGCCGGCATGCTGCGCACGCAACCGGATTTTTTCCGTGACACGATGAGCGGCCAGGAAAATTCGCTCGTGCGTTTCCTGGCGACCGACGGCGCGGTGCTGGCCGATATCAACGCCGGCGGCGAACATTATCCACTGCCGCCCGCCGCCGCCGCCGCGCCGGATCGCGCGGCGATTGCGGGCTGGACCAGCCGCCGCGGCGATCCGGGCCGCGTGGTGGCCGGCACTGCCCGCCTGGGCGCCGGCAGCGCCGCAAGCACGGTCACGGTCATCGTCGCGCGGGTTTATGCCGAACGCGATGCCATGTTCGGCCAATACCGCCGCCGGATCGCCGGCGCGGCCACCGTGAGCGCACTGGCCGCCGCACTGCTGGCCGCACTGATGCTGCACCGTGGATTGCGGCCGCTGCGGGTGCTGGCCCGGCATGCGGCCTCCATCCGGCCCGGCACGCTGGCGCAGCGCCTGGATGCGGGCGCCGCTCCCTCCGAACTGCAGCCCTTGATCGATGCGCTCAATGCCATGCTGGCGCGGCTGCAGGAAGGTTATG
The DNA here is from genome assembly GCA_036386715.1 of Pseudoduganella sp. Taxonomy (GTDB): domain Bacteria; phylum Pseudomonadota; class Gammaproteobacteria; order Burkholderiales; family Burkholderiaceae_D; genus Rugamonas. The sequence goes on along the minus strand of DASVVD010001055.1, from coordinate 8,020 downwards.
CCCGCCTGTCGGGCTTTTCCGCCGACCTCGCGCACGAGTTCCGCACGCCGGTCGCGAACCTGCTGGGGCAAAGCCAGGTCATGCTGGCACAGCCGCGCAGCACCGCCGAGTACGAGGGGCTGGTCGCCTCGAACATCGAAGAGCTCGAGCGGCTGGCGCGCATGATCGAGAGCATGCTGTTCCTCGCGCGCGCCGGGCAGGAGGAACTGCTGCCGGCCCGGCAGGCGCTGCAGGCGCTCGATGAAATGGCGAAGGTAGCCGGTTTCTTCGAAGGCGTGGCCGAGGAACGCGGCTTGCGCCTCGAATGTGCCGGCAGTGGCGTGGTATGGGCCGATCCGGCACTGCTGCGGCGCGCGCTGGCCAACCTGGTGTCGAATGCCGTGCGGCATGCGGACGATGGCAGCACCGTCATCCTGCGCGCCGCGCCGGGCCCAGGCTCGACCGCCCTGAGCGTTGAAAATACCGGTTCGCCCATCGCGCCGGAGCACCTGCCACACCTGTTCGACCGCTTCTACCGCGTCGACACGGCGCGCGGCAATGCCGACGGATCGACCGGGCTGGGCCTGTCGATCGTCGGCGCCATCATGGCGCTGCATGGCGGCACGGCTGCAGTGCACGTGGATGGCAGCCACGCCCGCTTCACGCTGGACTTCCCCGCCCCCGGTCAAGAGGCTGCCTGCTGACCCGACTGTGGCGCAACGCCCACAATGGCTGAGCCGCATCCCTCCCATAGTCCATGCCCGGCCGGGCATCGACGGCCGGACCGCCGCACTGCGGTGATTTCAGGTTAATATTCACCAGGAACCTCCCGGTGCCAAAAGCGCCGGCCTGTGACACCTGAACCGGCGGCACCCGCATCGCTGTCACACTACTCAAGCATGCTGTTGTAATGCTGGGATACGCGGCGTAGCTACCGGATTGAAAGGAATGCGCGACGATGCTGGCGACCGACCAAGACAACGATGGCGAAGGGCTGTCCCGTGCGGCGAAGGAACTGCTGTCGCTGCGCGAGGCCGTGCTCGACCATTGGGAGGCCACCGTGCGGGCGGAGATCCAGGGTGCCGCCGAGCTGCTCGGCCCTGCGCTGATCGACAACCTGCCCAGTCTTTACGACAACCTGGCCGAGGTCATCAGCCCAGGCCTGGCCCGCGAGACCGCGACCCAGTACACCACCGCCGCCATGTCGCATGGCAGCGAGCGCGCACGCCTGACCTGCTTCGGTCCCGAAGAGGTGCTGCGCGAATACCAGCTGTTCCGCGATGCCATCCGCGATGTGGCCCAGGCGCACGGCATGACCTGGCCCGCGCAGGCCTGGGCCGCGATCAGCCGCTCGATCGAGATCGCGGCCTGCGAGTCGCTGCGCGAATTCGCAGCAACGCACGAGGCGTTGCGCCGGCGCGTGGCGGCCGCGCTGTCGCACGACATGCGCGCACCATTGTCTGTCATTGCCACCGGCGCGCAGCTTATCGGGCTGACCGACGACGTGGAAGTGGCAAAACGTTCGGCGGACAAGATTCGCCGCCACGCCACGCGGCTCGAATCGATGATGGGCGAGCTGCTCGATGCGCTGACAGTGCTGCGCGAGGAGCTGCCGCCACTGGCCCTGTCGCGCTTCGACGTGCTGCCACTGGCCCAGGAAGTGGGCCGGCAGTTCAGCGAGCATGGCGACGGCCCGTTCACGGTCACGGTCACGGGCGACAGCGTGGAAGGCACCTGGTGCGCCCCCGCGTTGCGCCGGGCACTGGAAAACCTGGTATCGAATGCCGTGAAATATGGCGCGGGTGGCGAAATCCGCATCGTCACGTCGACCAACAGGGGTCGGTTATCGCTTTCCGTCCACAATAGCGGGCCAGCCATTCCCGAGGAGCGGCGCGAACGCATTTTCGGCTACCTGTTCCGCTATGGCGGCCCGGGAACGGTGGGATGGGGTATCGGCCTGCCCTTCGTGCGCGATGTGGCCGAGTCGCACGGCGGCAGCGTTTCGGTCGACAGCTCCGACGAAAACGGCACCACGTTCACGATCGATATCCCGGTCGATTGTCGGCCATTCATGAAGCGGGCCGTGGACTGCCCCAGTCCCGTTCAGCACGCCGCAGGCGGCTGAACGGGACTGCTGTCAGGCTGCCGCGACATATCGCTCTTGCCGGACTTGCCGCACATCCCGGAAGAAGCGCAGCATCTCTTCGCTTGCAGATGGCCCCTTCTCGTCGGCATAGCTGCCCCGGGAATTGCCGCCGGACCAGGCATGGCCCGCCCCGTGGATCACCCAGTGCTCGGCGACTACCGTGCCGCCGGCGCTGCGGTGCACGACCCTGGTGAAATCGCGCCCTTGCGAGACACCGACTTCCTTCACCGCGGCGGGCCCCTGCGCATCGTTCGCGCAGGCAGCGCTCAGCGAATGTTCGATGACCGTATGCCCGTTGGCGACGTGGACGGTCTGGTCGTTATCGCCATGGAAGACGATGACCGGGACGCCGCTGCCGGTGAGCAGCGAGGCATCCTGCATGGACACACCGTTGCGCATGACCTGCAGCGCCGTCGAGGTGTCGCCGGCGCAGCCATGCGGCAGGCCTGAATGGCAACCCACCGCGGCATAGATGTCCGGATAGGTATTACCCAGCACCACGGCCATCGCGGCACCAGCGGACAGGCCGGCGACGAAGACGTTATCGGCCGGCACGCCGAATTCGCCCACGACCTCGCGCGTGGCGCCGGCAATCAATCCGGCATCACCGCCGTCGCGTTGCTGATGCGCCTTGTCGAACCAGTTCCAGCAGCCGCCGGGCATGCCGAACGCGGTCTGCTCCGGATACATGACCAGGCAGCCGGCTTGCTCCGCATGCGTGTTCATGGCGGTACCGTTGGCGAAATCGTCGGCACTCTGGCCGCAGCCATGCAGCATCACGACCAGGGCCGAGTCCTGCTCCGAATACGACGCAGGGATATACAGCTTGTAGGCCAGTGACCCCTGGGGCGACTGGAATGTCCGGCTGATGTAGCGGGAAGTAGGGGAAATTTCGTGGCTGGCTTCCGCCTGCCCTGCTTCCACCTGCTTGATGCCGGCCGGGGCGACGTCGACCGGCGTGGTGACCGGATCGATCGTTGCACAGCCCAGGCTCAGCGGCATGAAGGCAAAACGCGTCCATTGTTCACACAGTGTTTGTATCATTGAAGACTCCGTAGTTGATGGTGGGTCTCCTGCATGTTTTTTGATACTTTAGCGCCGGCCGAGCTGCCATGGCAGGGCTAAACGCCTGTGCCGACGTAGGACATTTACCCGTAACTAGTTTGTTCGAACTGGACGAACGGATGAGCGACTACATTCGCTAACGCAGCGACAGTCCCGCCACGCGGTCGCAGCACCGCACATTGCGCGGATTGCTCGCAGAACTGCCGGTAGCCACTGATCCTCCGGGCTCGGGAACCATGTTCGCACCCGCTCAGTTATCACGACCATAAATGGACGGTATCGAAAACGAGAATTGGCTTATTTCTGCCCAAGCCGCCAAGATGTGAACATCCTTACCCAACCAGCGAGCCAACCATGTCCCTTCTTGAATACTTCCCGATCGGCCTTGCCGTTGCCGGCCTGGCCCTGCGCTACGCGCTGTCGAGCCGTTCGGCACGGGCAGTGCAGGCCTGGGAAGCGTCCCGCCCCCGCCAGGATCGACCAGTCGCCCGGCCCCGTCTCGCCATCGTAGGCCGCACCGGCGCATTCGCCGCGCCTTGAGGGCCTGATAAAACCTGCCGACGCACCTGCGGCAGATGAGTGAGCAGGCAAGCGAAAAAAGGGGTGAACCCCGGCGGCAAAGCGGAGATCGCGTTTCATCTGCCGTCGCGCATCGAAGTGCTGTTTTCGGCCGCTGATAGTGGCGGTCTCCCGGATATCGTGTCGTTCGGGCCGGCCCGGCTGCCGCCGATCCCTATTGCCACTGGTCCTGTTCCATGGTGCCCATGTCCAGTTGCTCACACAGGCGCAGGAACTCGTCGCCGTCGTGCTCGTCGACCAGCACCACATTCCAGCTGTCGTCTCCGTCGTCCAGCACAATCATCCGCTTGCCGAATTTCGGTGCGTGTTCCAGAAGAATGTCGAGCAGCACGCTGATCCGTTGCAATGCCGGCAGGTGCGGGTCGTCCCGTTCTTCCTGATGAGGACAACATCGTCGGCGTCCGCACACGCGCTGCCATGCCGGGCGAACCATCGACATGCCCGGTACTGCCAACCGATAGGCACCAATTTTCCTGTCTCTTCAGCGACCATATCGCCGAATTCTTGACTCGTCAGCTGCGGCGAAAACAGGTCAAATTCCCCGTCCCTCGAAAGGCAGGGTGCCACCCGGACGTCATCGAAGCACGTATCGTCTTCAGGTCCATGGCCTCCACAGCAAGATCGAAACATTTGCTGATAACAAACCTTTAAGCTAACAGGGTTCCCGTTGTAGCGCGACAACGACACAGAGGCCGATATTTCGATATCAAGCAGATAGTTTTCAGGGGAGCCCCAGGCGTGCCGCATGACAATGGCCTCGCCGTATTTTTTCCCTTGCACATCGGAGTTCCCTTTGTCTACCCGACTTCGCTGCCGCCTGCAGGCAGCCATTACCATGTTTGCGTGCGCCCTCTCCCCTGCCTTCGCCGCGGACGAGGAACCAATGGCCACCGATCGTCCGGATTTCGTGGAGTCCAGCGACGTCGTCGGAAAAGGGCGCATGCAGATCGAAACGAGCATTGCGCGCGATCGCAGTGCGGACCATGGCGACAAGGAAACGCTCTGGGCCACGCCGACGCTGCTGCGGTTCGGCATCGGTGAAACGGTCGAACTGCGCATCGAGTCCGATGGAGCGTTACGCCAGCGTAACAGCGTGGCGGGCCGCGCCCCCGTTACCGAACGTGGCCATGCCGATACTTCTCTGGGAATGAAATGGCACGCGGTGGATGCTGTCGGCAACATGCCTTCAGTCGGCGTGTTGCTCCACGCCGACTTGAGCACCGGTAGCGCCGCATTTCGCGGTGAGGGAACGCGCCCGACGGCACGCGTGGTTGCTGAGTGGGAGCTGCCAAACGACCTGTCGCTCGGCATCATGCCCGGAATCGGCTACGAGAAGGACAACGGCGGCACGACGTTCGCGATTTTTGGCCTGGTAGTGGGCAAGTCACTGAGTGACCGACTGCGTGGTTTCGTCGAGGTTTCGTCGCCCCACATTGCGCGCGCTTCCCACGGCGGTACCGAAGCGAGCCTGTCTGTCGGCGCCGCGTATCTCCTGCAGAGAAACATCCAGATCGACACGGCACTCTCGCGTGGCCTGAATGGGCGCACGCCCGACTTGGGTCTGACCGTCGGCCTGTCCATCAAGCTTTGACATCATCGCACCTATGAACCTGTCCATCCGAAAACGCCTGCTGCTGTCCAATATCGCCACACTGATGTTTGTCGCGGTCTGCGGGCTGATCGCCTTCCTGGCCGTGCGCGACCTGGACGCTGCCATGCAGGCAGTGCGCCACAACGGCAGCGCAATCAAGGACCAGTTGCAAGCCGACATGGCGCATGACGCCATCCGCGGCGACGTCCTGGGCATCCTGCTCAGCGCAACCAGCGGCGATGCTGCCCAGGCCAACGAGGCGCGCAAGGATCTCGTTGAACATACCACGCTGTTGCGCTCGCACCTTGCCGGCATGGCAGGGTTGACCAACGACCCCACCCTGCAACATGCCATGGCCACGGTGCTGCCGGACGCCGAGGTATATCTGTCCACTGCCGGCACCATTGGGAAGATGGGCACCGGCGACAAGGCCGCCAGCGACGCGGCCTACGCCGCGTTCCTGGCGAGCTTTCGCAAGCTCGAGCAAAGCATGGCCGCGCTGAGTGAGCATATCGAACAGAATTCAACGTTGCTGGCCGCTGCGGGGGAAAGTGCCGCGCGTGATGCAAAACTGCATATCCTGGGTGTTTCGATCCTGTCGATGATCGTCGCGCTGGCTTTGGGCCACATGAACGCGCGCGCCATCGTTATCCCACTCAATGCGGTCATGCAAACTGCCGCCCGCATCGCCCGCGGGGACCTGACCGAGCACGCTGTACAAAGTGCCGACACACGCACCGAAACCGGACGCCTGACGCTGGCACTGGCGAACATGCGCACCAGCCTGCATGAAATCGTGTCGCAGGTGCGCACCAATACCGACGGCATCGCCACGGCATCGAGCCAGATAGCGATCGGCAACATGGACCTGTCGTCCCGCACCGAAATGCAGGCCGGCTCGCTGGAAGAAACTGCGGCCACGATGGAGCAGCTGACGTCGACCGTGCGACAGAACACCGGCAACGCCCGCCAGGCTACCACGCTGGCCTTGGCAGCATCGGACGTGGCTGTCCGGGGCGGCTTGGTCGTTGGCGAGGTCGTCGAGACGATGGGAGAAATCAGCACGACATCAGCCAGGATTGGCGACATCATCGGCGTCATCGAAGGAATCGCATTTCAGACCGATATCCTGGCCTTGAACGCCGCCGTCGAGGCAGCCCGCGCTGGCGAGCAAGGCCGGGGCTTCGCTGTCGTGGCCTCCGAAGTGCGGAGCCTGGCCCACCGCTCGAACGCCGCTGCCCAGGAAATCAGGCAGCTGGTCGGGGCGGCGGCCGGCGCCGTTACCCGTGGCAGCACCCTAGTACACGCTGCTGGCACGACGATGCAGGAAGTGGTCGCCAGTGTGCAACGCGTGAGCGCCATCATGACGGAAATCAGTATCGCCAGTGCCGAGCAGGAAAGCGGCATCGAACAGGTCAACCGGGCTATCAGCGAAATCGATGGCATCACGCAGCAGAATGCCGCACTCGTGGAGGAAGCAGCCGCAGCCACAGGGGCGATGCAGGATCAGGCAACGACGCTCAAAGGTGTCGTCAATGTATTCCAACTTGGCATTGCAACTGCCGGCTGATACTGACCAGCGCAGTCCGAAGCGCTGATGATCCACGCTCGACAACGCTCCGCAGCCGAATGCATGCGCCATCGCACAGCGTCAGTACCGCGCCATGCAAGGCAGCCATATCGCTGCCCCCTGCCGCCAGGATTGACTGCTGGGACAGGCATTCGCAGGGTTGCAGACTCGAAAATAGAGTGCTGATGTCAAGTCTTCGGCTACTTCCACCCTATTGTGTTGAAAAAGTCGCCCGGCAACTTTTCCCGTTGGATTTGTTAATCTCGACACTCCAACCGACCTGCGATTGAGCCGTGGTGGCCATTCTGGACAGTCGAGTTATCGAAGTTCCGTTGCCAGTGGAAACTGGCACGGAGTTTTTCAACACTATCGACCGAACGCGGCCCGTTGCACTGCTAGGACAGCAGCTTGCTCATCTGCAAAACTTACGAATTCTCACAACAGGCCGAAGCCACCCCAAATTGTGAGTTCGTTATACACATTCCGCAACTCCCAGCAGGCATGTGTAAAGCAATAATTTTGCGTTACTTTTGCTGGAGTTTCAGAGTATCAGTCAGATATGAAAGGTTTCTTTCTTTTTCGATTCTGAGAAGTTTTTCCTCGGCGGTCGTCTTTTCTGCAATCTTGCGGGGATCATTTTTCTCTTTAAAAGGAGAAAAATTAAAATCTTGCAAAATTACAAAGGCAGACAAATATTCCGGATCTGAAAGCAACTCGGACATAGGTCTCAGATGTTTTAAGACATCATCTTTGATTGCTTTACTCAGCACGGCTTCCTCATTGATGTTCATTTTCTCCCTGCCGTGAATGTCCCATCCTGGATCATATGTATTTGCGGGCTGGACATTCCACTCATCTATGCGTTTGAGCATCGCCGCCAAGGCTTTAGGGTTTCTCGCGATGGCAGGATTTACTTCCTCTCCGACTTGGCTGTTTAGCGCGCCGTAAAGTGAGCTTACGCCGCCATCGCCTGATTCGTGAAAGCGCCGAATGTCGAATTTCGCACGCATCTGCGCAGCGTAGTACAGGAAAGCGGCGTCTTCCAAATTTTTAGCAACAGCAGCGGCCATGTACATCGTAGCGGGATCGG
>DASVVD010001054.1:0-1541 GCA_036386715.1 Pseudoduganella sp. | reverse complement strand
CGCGCGACGCCGTGCTGTCGATGGCGCAGCTCGACGGCGATGCGGCCCGCGCCACGCTGGCCGGCATCGTCGCCCTGTGGCGGCGCGGCATGGACGGGCCATTGCCGGTGGCCAGCAAGACGGCGCTGGCGCTGGTCTCGGGCGGCGACCCGCGCGAGACCTACGAACACGGCTTCGACCGGCGCGGCGAAAAAGACGACCTGTGCCTGTACCGGCTGTGGCCCGAGTATGGCGACCTCGCCGCCGAGCCGGGCTTCGTCGCCACCGCCAACGCGCTGTATGGTCCGCTCGTGGCCTGGCTGGCCACGGTCGAAGTGCAGCCGATCGAAGGCGGTGCAGCATGAGCCGCCTGCTCGAACCGATGACGTTCCCGCTGCACGGCACCCGGCTGATCGAGGCCAGTGCCGGCACCGGCAAGACCTGGACGATCGCCGCGCTGTACCTGCGCCTCGTGCTGGGCCACGGCGGCGCCGATGCCTACGCCCGCCCGCTGCTGCCGGCCGATATCCTGGTGATGACGTTCACCAGGGCGGCAACGCGCGAACTGTCGAACCGCATCCGCGAGCGGCTGGTCGAGGCGGCCGCCTGCTTCCGCGGCCAGGTGGAAAGCTGCGACCCGTACCTGGACGGCCTGCTCGGGGAATATCCCGACGACACGCAGCGCCAGCAGGCCGCGCACCGGCTGATGCTGGCCGCCGAAACGATGGACGAGGCGGCGATCTTCACGATCGATGCCTGGTGCCAGCGCATGCTGCGCGAGCATGCCTTCGACAGCGGCAGCCTGTTCGACGAGGAACTGATCACCGACGAGGCGGCGCTGTTCGAGGACGCCGCCCACGACTACTGGCGCCAGCAGGTCTACCCGCTGCGCGAGCCGGTTCTGGGTGCGCTGCTGGCATGCTGGCCGGATGTCGAGCGTTTGAAAAGCAGCCTGCGCGAACTGGTGAAACGGGCCGACGGCGGCTGGACGCCGCACGAACCGCTCGGTGTGCTGATCGCCCGCTCCTTGCACGAGCGCCAGCAGCAACTGGCGGCGCTGAAGGCGGGCTGGACGGACCGGGTCGCGGCGATGGCGCTGTGGCTGGAACACCAGCGCGCGGCGAAGATGCTCGACGGGCGCAAGCTGCGCGCCGACTGGGTGGCCAACTGGCTGGCCAGCCTGGGCGCGTGGGCACTCGACCCGGCGCTCGATACCCCCGCCCTGTCCGAGTCGGGCTGGAACCGGCTGACCCCGGCCGGGCTCGCCGAAGCGTACAAGGGCAGCGACATCCCGGAGGAATTCGCCGCGATGCAGGCGCTGCGCGAAGCGCTGGCCGCCATCGAACCGCTGGCGCACCGCCTGTACCGCCACGCCGCGGGCACGGTCGCCGCGCGCATGGCCGAACTGAAGGCGCGCGACCGCCTGTTCGGCTTCGCCGACATGCTGGTGCGCCTGCAGCACGCGCTCGAAGGCGACAACGGCGCCGCGCTGCGCCAGCGCATCACCGAGCAGTACCCGGTGGCGATGGTCGACGAATTCCAGGATACCTCGCCCGACCAGT
>DASVVD010001053.1:0-10702 GCA_036386715.1 Pseudoduganella sp. | reverse complement strand
GACCTGGACAGCTTCAAGCTCGTCAACGACACGCTGGGCCACTCGGCGGGTGACGAATTGCTGAAAACGGTCGCCGGCCGGATGACCGAATGCGTGCGCAGGAGCGACACGGTGGGCCGCTTCGGTGGCGACGAGTTCGTTCTGGTGCTGCCCCAAGCCGATGCCGGCGATGCCGACCGTGCGGCGCTGCTGGAAAAGATCCTGGCGGCGGTGGTGCGGCCGGTGACACTGGACGGGCAGGATGTGCAGATCAGCTGCTCGATCGGCGCGGCGGTCTATCCGGGCGATGGCGGCGACCGCGACACGCTGATGATGAACGCCGATGCGGCGATGTACCGCGCCAAGGAGCTGGGCAAGAACAACTGCCAGTTCTACGCGCACGAGATGAATGCCTCGCTGGAGGAAAAGCTGGCGCTGATCGAGGGACTGCGCCGCGCGGTCGATGAAGACCAGCTGCGCCTGCTCTACCAGCCGAAGGTGGACCTGGCGACGGGGCGGGTGTTCGGTGTCGAGGCGCTGGTGCGCTGGCAGCACCCGGAGCGCGGCATGGTGCGCCCGGACCAGTTCATTGCGCTGGCCGAGGAAAACGGCATGATCGTGGCGATCGGCGAATGGGTGCTGCGCGAAGCGTGCCGGCAGGCGCGCCGCTGGCAGGACGCCGGGCTGGCGCCGATCAGCATGTCGGTCAATGTGTCGCCGCGCCAGTTCGACGACCGGCGCCTGGTGGCGCGGGTTGCCGCCGCGCTGGAACAGGCAGGCCTCGAGGCGCAATGGCTGGAACTCGAAGTGACGGAGAGCCTGATCATGCGCGACGTGCAGCAGGCCGTCGACAAGATGCGCGAGCTCGAGGCCATGGGCATCGCGCTGTCGATCGACGATTTCGGCACCGGCTATTCGAGCCTGGCGGCGCTCAAGTCGTTCCCGATCAGCCGCCTGAAGATCGACAAGTCGTTCGTGCGCGACCTGGCGCACAGCGCCGACGACCAGGCGATCGCGCGCGCCATCATTTCGCTGTCGCACCAGTTGCAGATGCGCGTGATCGCCGAAGGCGTGGAAACCGAGCAGCAGCGCGAGTTCCTCACGCAATACGGTTGCGACGAAATGCAGGGCTACCTGTTCAGCAGGCCCGTGCCGCCGGACGATATCGGCGCCATGCTGGCGCAGGGCGCGCCGGCACCGCTGGCGATGCGCTAAGGATGCTCGCCTGTAGCGCCGTGCAGCCAGCGACAAGTGCGCACGATACGAATGGGCGATACAATGGAAAATTGCATCTTGGTAAAATATGGGTGTTCCGGAGACGTTCATCAACTATAAGAAAGATAGCAATATGGACCTGACAATGCGGAATCAATCGGGCCAGAATCAGGCAGTGCACAGCCCGCCGCGATGCGGCGTATCGCGGCGTATCGCGGCGGCCCGTCCGCTGGCCACGACTGCGATGCACGAGAGGGTGGACCTGCTGAAGTCGCAGGGCAAGCGCGTGATCGATTTTTCGATCGCGATCTCGCACTTCCCGGCGCCGGCGCAGGTGCGTGCCGCCGTGCGCAGCGCGCTCGAGGAGCCGCTGCTGCCCTATACCGCCGTCAGCGGCCTCCCGGCACTGCGTGGCAAGCTCGCCGCCAAGCTGCAAGGGGAAAACCGCATCGATGCCGAGGCACGGCACCTGATCGTTACCAACGGCGCCAAACAGGCACTGTACCAGTCGCTGTATGTGATGACGGACCCGGGCGACACGGCCATCGTGCTGCGCCCGCACTGGCCTGCCTACGTGGCGACGGCCCAGTTGCTGGACCTCGACATCGTGCTGGCCGACCAGCCGGCGGTGGTCGATGCGGCCTTCCTCGACGGCTTGCCGCGCGCCCGGGTCCTGGTCATCAACAATCCGCACAACCCGACCGGCAAGGTCTACACGCCGGCGGAGCTGGAGTGCATCCGTGCCTGGCTGCGCGCCCGTGGCACGGCGTGCATCATCGACGAAAGCTACGAAAAGCTCGTTTTCGACGGCGAGCACCAGAGCCTGGCGGCCTGCCCGGACTGGGAAACGCTGGGCATCGTCACGGTCTTTTCGGCGTCGCAGAGTTACGCGATGATGGGCTGGCGCGCCGGCTTCGCCTGTGCGCCGGCATCCTGGATCAAGGCGATGGAAGCACTGCAGGGGCCGATCACCGCGGCAGTGCCGGCGCTGACGCAGGTCGCGGCGGGGGCCGCGTTCGCCATCGGCGCCGTACCCGACCTGCTGGCCGACTATCGCGCCCGGCGCGACATGGTGGTGCGCATGTTCGCACCGGTGCCGTGGATCAGCATGGCGGCACCCGCCTCGGGCCCTTACCTGTGGGGCGACATATCGGCGCTGACGCGGGACACCGCGGCGTTTGCCGAAACGCTGATCGACGAGTACCGCGTGGCGATCATGCCGGGCGAGGCGCTGGGCTGCCCGGGCTTCATCCGCATCGGCTACATCGCCGACGACGAGGCCACGCTGCGGCGCGGCGTGGCGGCGATCATCGCGCTGGGCAACCGGCTGGCTGCTGCGCACGGCGCCGCAGTCCCGCCGTCCGGGCTGTCCAGCCTGGCCGCAGGCTGAGGAGCCGCGCGTGCCACGTCTGAACAGCCTGCGCGGGCGCCTGATCCTGCTCGTTGCGCTGGCGATCGCGCCGATGGCGGCCATGACGGTGCTGACCGGTGTGCGCGAGCGCGAACATGCGATCGACGTGGCACGCGAGAACCTGCAGCGGGTGGCCAACCTGGCAGCCGCCAACGAGGCCCAGTCGCTCGAAGGCGCGCGACAGATCCTGCGCGACCTGTCGAGCATTCCCGACCTGCTGGACAACCAGGACGACTGCAGCGTGCTGCTGTCCGACATCCTGTCGAAGAATACCGATTACGTGAACTTCGGCCTGATCCAGCTCAATGGCGACGTGACGTGCAGCGCCGTGGCGTCGGTGGGCGTCGTCAACCTCGCGGACCGGGCGCACTTCCGCCGTGCCGTGGCCGAGCGCCGTTTCATCGCCAGCAATTACGTGTTCGGCCGCGTGATCGGCAAGCATACGATCAACCTGACTTTCCCGGTCATCAAGAATGGCGACGTGAAGGCGGTGCTGTTCGCGGCCATGGACCTGACGGAGCTCGACAAGTTCGTGCTCGACGTGCAGCTTTCATCCGGCTCGATGCTGTGGACCGTGGATGCCCAGGGCACGATCATCTCGCGCCGGCCCGATCCGGCCGGCTGGTTCGGCAAGCCGATCGCGCCCGAACTGCGGCCGGCGCTGGCAACGCGCCCGAAAGTGCCGGTGCTGCTGACCGATGCCGACGGCGTCGAACGGCTGTATGCGTTCGCCCGCGTGGGCAAGCCCGACATTTCCGAGTACACGGTGGTGATCGGCATGCCCTACGACGAGATCGTGGCTGCTGCCACGCGCGACCAGCTGATCGCCATCGTGGGCCTGCTGGCAACGATGACGCTGGCGCTGCTGGCGGCCTGGTTCGGCGGCGATGCGCTGATCGTGCGGCGCATGCAGACGCTGGTGAAAACCGCCGACCGCATCGCCAGCGGATCGCTCGATACGCGCACCGGCATGCGCTACGAGGACGAGGAAATCAGCGGCCTGGCACGCTCGCTGGACGAGATGGCGCAGGCGCTGCAGAAGAAGGAGCTGGAGCGCGACGCGGCAGCCGACTCGCTGCAGGCGGCGGACCGGCGCAAGGATGAATTCCTGGCCATGCTGGCACACGAGCTGCGCAACCCGCTGGCGCCGATCAGTTCCGGCGCCCAGGTCCTGAAAATGGCGCATGCCGACAATCCGGCGATCGCCCGCACGGCGGAAATCATTGCACGCCAGGTCGAGCACATGACGCGGCTGATCGACGACCTGCTCGATGTTTCGCGCGTGACGCGCGGCCTGGTGAAACTGAACCGGCAGCCGCTGGACCTGCGCAGCGTGGTCGAGGATGCCGTGGAGCAGGCCTATCCGCTGTTCAAGTCGAAGCGCCAGCAGCTCGAGCTGGACATCCCGCACGTGCCGATGGGCATCAATGCCGATCACAAGCGGATGGTGCAGGTGGTGGCGAACCTGCTGAACAACGCGGCCAAGTACACCCCCGAATACGGCCACATCCGCGTGGCGCTGGAACGCGACGGCGCAGCCGTGCGGCTGGTGGTGGCCGACGATGGTATCGGCATGGCGCCCGAGCTGGTGGCACGCGTCTTCGAGCTGTTCACGCAGGCCGAGCGCACGTCCGACCGGTCGCAGGGCGGGCTCGGCCTCGGGCTGGCGCTGGCGCGCACGCTGGTCACGCTGCATGGCGGGTCCTTGCGCGCCGACAGCGCCGGTCCCGACCAGGGCAGCGCATTTACGGTCGAACTGCCCTACGAAGAGCCGCCGGCCCAGGCGGGGCCGGGCAGCGCGCCTTCCGCCGGCAGGGAAACACGCCGGCCCGGCAAGCTGCGCTGCCTGGTGGTCGACGACAATGTCGACGCGGCGCAGACACTGGCGCTGTTCCTCGAGGCCGCCGGCCACATCGTGCACGTGGCCCACCGCGCCACCGAAGCGCTGGAGCTGGCGCGCATGCATGCGCCGCAGCTGTGCTTCCTCGACATCGGCCTGCCCGACATCGACGGCAACCAGCTGGCCCGGCAGTTGCGCGGCCTGCCGCAGACGGCGGCTGCGCAACTGGTGGCGGTGACCGGCTACGGCCGCAAGGAAGACCAGGAAAAATCGATCGCCGCCGGCTTCGACCAGTACTTCGTGAAGCCGATGGATACGGCGAAACTGGTCCACCTGTTGTCGGCGATGACGCCCGATACGGTCAACTGAGAGTGGGCCGGCCTCGAGCCGGGGTGAGCCACCGGTGTCTGGCGTCCATGGCCAGCGCTAGTGCCACCGTGCGCCATCCGTGCACGGTGGCGTGTCCGTTTCGCGCCGCGCGCTACACTGGCGGAATGAAACGCTATCGCAATCTCGAAGGCCATTCCGGCGTGGTGGCATACGACATCTCGCCCGAGGCGATCGCCGTGAAATTCGCCGGCGGCGATGTGTACGACTACACCTACCGCGCGACCGGCCGTGCCCGCGTGGAGACGATGAAGGCGCTGGCGGAGGCGGGCAGGGGGCTGTCGACCTTCATCTCGCGCTACGTGCGCGACGAGTACGAGCGCAAGCGCTAGTTTCTGCGCCTGTGTTTCCCGCCGCCTTGCCCGGCTTCCCGCACCTGGCAGCCGGCAGCAGGGCCGCGCCGCCGCTATAATGGCGCAGCCGTCTGCCCTGCACACCATGAGACTCACCACCTTCACCGACTACACGCTGCGCTCGCTGATCTACCTGGGCATGCACCGCGACCGCCTGGTCACGATCCAGGATATCGCCGACCTGCACGGCATCTCGAAGAACCATCTCACCAAGGTGATCCACCAGCTGGGCATTTCCGGCCTGGTGGAGACGGTGCGCGGGCGTAACGGCGGCCTGCGCCTGCGCGGTGAACCCGGCGCGATCAACATCGGCGCGGTGGTGCGTGCCAGCGAACCCGATTTCCACATGGCCACATGCTTCGATCCGTCCACGCCCGGCTGCAGCTACGCCGGCGCCTGCACGCTGCAAGGCAAGCTGCGCGAAGCCACCGAAGCCTTCCTGGCCGTGCTGGACGGCATGACGCTGGCCGACCTGCTGCCCGGCGGACGCCGGCAGGAACACGCCATCCTGCTGCACCTGCCGGAGCGCCGGCCCGGCTCCTGACGCTGCGCTGCCGTTCCCCGGCAGGCCGGTACCACGATATTGGCCGGTGATTTTTCACTGGGACATTTTGTCCAGTTCGTCAGCTGGCTTAAAAAGATGCATAATGAATGCACGTTTAAAGAATCCCCCCAGCCAAGGAGCATCACCATGCTGTCAGCCGAACACCGCGCCATCGTCGCCGCCACCGTACCCATCCTCGAGCAGGGCGGCGAGGCACTGACCCGTCACTTCTACCCGCTGCTGTTCCGCGACTATCCGCAGGTGAAACCCTACTTCAACCAGGCGCACCAGGCCGACGGCGCCCAGCCGCGCGCCTTGGCGAACGCCGTGCTGATGTATGCGAAAAACATCGCCCGGCTCGAAGCGCTGGGCCCGCTGGTGGGGCAGATCGTCAGCAAGCACGTGGCGCTGAACATCCTGCCGGAGCATTACCCGATGGTGGGCGCGAGCCTGCTGAAGGCGATCCGCGAAGTGCTGGGTGCCGACGTGGCGACCGATGCGGTGATCGAGGCATGGGGTGCGGCGTATGGCCAGCTGGCGGAGATCCTGGTCGGTGCCGAAAGCCAGGCCTACGGCGCGCTGGCGGCGGCGCCGGGCGGCTGGAACGGCCTGCGCCGCTTCGTGGTTGTCACGAAGCAGCGCGAGAGCGACGAGATCACCACCTTCGTGTTCCGGCCCGAAGACGGCGGCGCCGTGGCGGCTTTCCAGCCGGGCCAGTACATCGGCCTGCGCGCCGTGGTGGCGGGCGAGGACCAGCGCCGCAACTATTCGCTGTCGGCCGCACCCAACGGCGCCACGTACCAGATCAGCGTGAAGCGCGAACAGGGCGGTGCGATGTCGAACCACCTGCACGATGCAGTGCGCGAGGGCGATGTGGTCGAGCTGCTGCCGCCGTCCGGCGTGTTCACGCTGGCCGCTCACGACAGCCGGCCGATCGTGTTCATCAGTGGCGGCGTCGGCATCACGCCCACGCTGGCGATGCTGCCGGCGGCGCTGGCGAGCGGGCGTGACGTGCATTTCATCCATGCGGCGCGCCACGGCGGCGTGCACGCGTTCCGTGCGCACGTCGACGAGCTGGCCAGCCGCCATCGGCAATTGCGCCGTCACTACGTCTACGCGGAAGACCGGGGCCACACCGCGCCGGATGCGGTGGGCCTGCTCGACAGCGAACGGCTGGCGGCCTGGTTGCCGGAAGACCGCGACGTGGACGCCTACTTCCTGGGTCCGCAGCCATTCATGCAGGTGGTAAAGCGTTCGCTGCGCGAACTGGGCGTGCCGGAAAACCAGACGTACCACGAGTTCTTCGGTCCGGCCGCCGCGCTGGAGTAACGCGGCAGCACGTGGCGCGGGAGTGACGCGGCAGCACGTGGCGCTGCAGGCTGGCGGCAGGCGCCGGCCTGCCCGGGCTCAGACCAGCAGTGCCGCCGTCATCGAGGTGGCGTCCCGCTCCGCCTCGTCCAGGATTTCCGCGGCCATCTGTTCGTCGATGAACAGGTCGACGACAGATTCGGACTGGATCATTTCTTCGCGCGGCTGCGCGAGCGGAGAGTCGACAGGGGAGAAGTGGTTCGCCAGCAGCAGCGTGTCGAGCAGGCTTTCGGGCGGCACGCCGAGGAAGCCGTCGCGCAGGCCTTCGATCGCGGTGGAGACTTCTTCCGGGATCGCCAGCTTCGCCATCACCTCGCGCATGATGATTTCCTCGCTGGCAGGTTGCCAGTTATCGGGATCGGGATCGAGCAGGCCGGGAAATTCGTCGGCGCGCGACAGCAGGTAAAAGCCGCCCACTTCATGCACGATACCGGCGAACAGCGCGGTATCGCGATTCACTTCGGTCACGTCGCGCGCGATGATGCGCGCCAGGCACGCCACGTAGACGCAGTGCTGCCACAGCTGTTCGGCCTTGCCGCGCACGACCGGGTCGGTGATTTTCGCACCGAACTGGCGGACCACCATCGCAGCGGCCAGCGCATACAGGTTGTGGTAACCCACGCGGGTGATCGCGGCGCGCACGTTGGTAACGGTGCTGCCGCTGCGGTTGAACATGGCCGAGTTGGCGAGCGCCACGGTGCGAGCCGCAAGTTGCGGCTCGGCCAGCACGAGGCGGATCGCTTCGTCGATCGGGGTCTCGGGATTCTCGAGCGCCAGCTGCACACGCAATGCTGCGTTGACGCTGGTGGGGAATACCAGATCTCCCCGGATCGCCAGCGCGGCGACATGCCCGAAGGCTTCCAGTTTATTCATCCCGGAATTATACGCACGCGCCTCTCCCTGCACAATTGAGCTCGGGTGGAGGCGCGCCGCCGCTGTATCCCGGTTGCCTCGCTGCCGGTACTCAGGCGCCTGCCAGTTGCGGCTGCCGGGCGTTGGCGCTGCGCTGGTAGCGCTCGACCGACAGGTCGTCGGCATGGATCGCCGGTCGCCTGGCCGACATGATGTCGGCGAGCAGCTGTGCCGAACCGCAGCTCATCGTCCAGCCCAGCGTGCCGTGCCCGGTGTTGACGAACAGGTTGCGCAGCGGCGTGCGGCCGACCACCGGCGTGCCGTCCGGAGTCATCGGCCGCAGGCCCGTCCAGAAGCTGGCTTGCGCAGTGTCGCCGGCGCCCGGGAACAGGTCATTCACCACCATTTCCAGCGTGGCGCGGCGGCGCGGGTTCAGGCGCTTGTCGTAGCCGGCGATCTCGGCCATGCCGCCGACACGGATGCGGTCGTCGAAGCGGGTGACCGCGATCTTGTAGGTTTCGTCGAGGATCGTCGAGGTGGGCGCCCGGCCGGCGTCGACAATCGGCACCGTGATCGAATAGCCCTTCAGTGGATACACCGGGATATCGACGATGCCGCGCAGCAGCGGCGTCGAATAGGCACCCAGCGCCACCACGTACGAATCCGCGGTGACCAGTTCGCCGGCGCAGCGCACGCCGCGGATCTCGCCGCCGGCAACATCGAGGCTGTCGATATCGACGTTGTAGCGAAACTGCACGCCAAGTTCCTGCGCCATCGCGGTCAACCGCGTGGTGAACAGCTGGCAGTCGCCCGTTTCGTCGTTGGGCAGGCGCAATCCGCCCACCAGGCGCTCGCTGGCGATGCCCGGCTCGGCGGACAGCAATTCGCGCGCGGACAGCAGTTCGTAAGGCACGCCCGTGTCCTTCAACACCTCGATGTCTTTCGCCGCCCCGTCCATCTGCTGCTGGGTGCGGAACAGCTGGGTAGTACCGCCCTGCCGGCCTTCATAGGCGATGCCGGTGGACGCGCGCAGCGCCTTGAAGCAGTCGCGGCTGTATTCGGCCAGCCGCACCATCCGTTCCTTGTTCACCGCGTAGCTGTCGGCATTGCAGTTCTTCAGCATCTGCCACATCCACTGCAACTGGAACCGCGAACCGTCGAGCGAGATCGCCAGCGGCGCATGGCGCTGTACCATCCATTTGATCGCTTTCAGCGGAATGCCGGGCGCAGCCCATGGCGACGCATAGCCGGGCGAGATCTGGCCGGCATTGGCAAAGCTCGTTTCGAGAGCGGGGCCGGGCTGGCGATCCAGCACGGTGACGGCATGCCCGGCCCTGGCCAGGTAATACGCCGTGGTGACGCCGATTACGCCACTGCCAAGGATGAGAACGCGCATGGTTGCCTCGAATATAAGAATAGGTATCGGGAATTGCCTGGGTATTTCTGCTATGGTAAGTTTTGTTTCGTAGTGGTTGTTACTATATATCTTCGATAAAACAGGAAAAAATCATGCGTACACAAAAAGAGTCCGTGCGTGCGCTGGACAAGCTCGACCGCAAGATCCTGCGCATCCTGCAGGACGACGGGCGCATTTCGATGAAAGACCTGTCCGAACAGGTGGGCCTGTCGGTCACGCCGGCGATCGAGCGCGTCAAGCGGATGGAGCGCGACGGCGTCATTACCGGGTATCACGCCCGCCTCAATCCGGCGGCGGTGGGGGCCACGCTGCTGGTTTTCGTGGAGATCACGCTGAACCAGAAATCGGCCAGCCACTTCGACCAGTTCCGGCGCGAGGTACTGCGCATTCCCGAGGTGCAGGAATGCCATCTCGTGTCCGGCGATTTCGATTACCTGATCAAGGCGCGCATCCACGAGATGGCCGAATACCGCAAGCTGCTCGGCGACATGCTGCTGAACCTGCCTGGCGCCGCCCAGTCGAAAAGCTATGTGGTGATGGAGGAGATCAAGGAAACGCTGGTGCTGGCGACCGGAGGAAACTGAAAAAATGTTGCGCTAGAACAGCAGCTGTTGAAATTTATCGCGGCAGGCACGACGATTCTCTACGGCAACTCTGATAAAATTATCGGAAATTTCCTTGGAGCATTTAAAAATGAACAGTATCAATTATTCGCTGAATGTTGATGGTAAGCTGACTTTCCACCGGCCACTGCTGCCCGGCGACGTGCTGTTCAGTGGCGCGGCCTATTCCGCCACATGGAGCGGTGCCGACACGCGGGCGGCCAGTACCTGGATCAGCGACGACGTGCTGGGCGGTTATGAGTTTGGCGGCTATGCCGGCGACTATGCCTATGCTGCGACGACGATCACGCCGGCGGCCGACGGTAATTACGATCTGACGATCCAGAGCGCGACAGGGTTCAGCTACACCGGCGAAGCAAAGGATGCCGATACCCAGCTCTGGCTTTACGAGGGCGCCTTCGATCCGGCCCATCCGCTCAACAACCTGGTGGTGGTCAACGACGATATCGTTACCTACACCGAGGATGGCAGTTTCGGCAACCTGCTGTCGAAACTGGGCGGTGTATCGCTGCGCGCGGGTGTCAACTATGTGCTCGTGGTGAGCAGCCGCGACGCCGGATTGACCGGTACCGCGGTGGTCTCGTTTGCCGAAGTCATTCCTGTAGCCCTGCCGCCGCTCGAGGCGACTGTGCCGGCAATGGACGCCGCGCCGGAACTGCCACCCGTGCCTGCCGCGCCGCAACCAGCGCCTGCGCCGGCTCCAGCGCCCGCAT
>DASVVD010001052.1:0-2753 GCA_036386715.1 Pseudoduganella sp. | reverse complement strand
GCGCGCGACGGCGACCGCAAGTTTCGCGTCTCGGTGAAAGGGGCCGGCACGCTGGCCGGTGCCGGCAATGGCAACCCGATGGACGCAGCGAGCCTGCGGTCCGGCGAGCGGGCCACCTTCCACGGCCGGCTGGTCGCCGTGGTGCGCGCGGGGAGCGAAGCGGGGCCGATTGAGGTGGAGTTCGCTGGGGATGGCGTGCCGGTGCAGCGGGTGAGGATCGACGCCGTTAACGAATGAAAATGGTGCCATGGCGGAAGCGGCCGTTCGCCCTTGCATACGTGCCAGTGCGTGTCCCGGATCTCGAGGCCGGGCATCGATTGGGCAGGGGAGCATGGGTTCCTGCCTCGGTCGTCGTGAATGCCGCGCGTTTAACGACGCAGAACCAGCGACGAGGACATGGACGAGTCTCCCGGCGCTGTCGATATCGACAAAACCGCACGGTCCGGTCAGCGACAGTCGCGTGCCATCGAGGCACGCAGACGGTCGCGTTCTTCGTCCGTCAACAGGTGACGGCGGGCATGTCGGTTGTCGCTGCTCAGTCCGCCCGCGCCGCGCCACCCGCCGAACAGAAGCCAACAGAGAGCCATCAGGCCGACGGCTTGCCAGAACCCGATCGCTGGCAGGTGGAACAGCGCTGGCATCAGCATATTCCATAGTTGCCATATGGCCGAGCCGAACCCGGCGATGGCAATCGTGCCCCAGACAACGATCAACACGGTCAGTTTGCGTGCGCGATGTTTCATGTCACCTCCATGGTTGAAATAAAGTGAACAGGCAAGTACGGCCATGCCTCAATTGCCGGACAGTTCGTCGTGGACGGCCCGCAAGCGCGTGCGCAGTGCCTTGACAGCGGCGTGCTTCCTTGACAGCAGCGTGTTGATGCCGATGCCGCTGGCCTGTGCAATGGCCTTGAACGACAAGCCGTCGATTTCATGGGCGATGAAGACGGCCCGCTGATCCTCCGGTAGTTGTCGCAGCGCATCCTCAAGGGCCAGGACCAGGCGCGCACGCATGAAAGCCCGCTCGGGGTCGGCTTCGGCGTCCGGCAGGAGGTCTTCCAGCGTCGCGTGATCATCGTCGTCCTCGGCTGCGGCGCCGTTCCCGACAGGCGTGCCAGCCCGATGCGCCGGCCTGCGGCGCCGGTCGGTCACGCGGTTGCGCACGATCGTGAATAGCCAGGCGCCGGCATTGCGTACTGGCTCGATCAGGCGCGAGGCGAGCACAAGTTCGTAGAATGCGTCCTGCAGGATGTCTTCGATGTCATGCGCGTCCGGCACCTGGCGGCGCAGCCATGCCCGCAAGCGCGGCCGCTCGCGGCGTATGGTCTCGGCCACGGCGCAGTCCGCGTGTGTTACCTCTGCATCAAGTGGTCGACCGGTGTCCATACCTGTATAGACGCAGGAGGAATGCAAATATTGTATCGGTATGCGAACGACGCTTCACTTCCCGCCCACATCCTCCCGCAACATCACGCCCAGCGCATCGAAGCGCTGTTCCCACATCTGGCGGATGAAGGCCACCCAGCCCGCCAGGACATCGAGTCCATGGCGGTCGAGCTCGCAGATGCGCACCCGGCCGACCTTGCGCGTCTGCAGCAGGCCACAGGCTTGCAACACTCGCAGATGCTGGATGATGGCGGTGAGCGTCACGTTCAGCGCCGCGGCCAGCGAACTGACGGTTTGCGGGCCTTGGCTTGCCAGCCTGACGATCGCCCGGCGGGTGGCGTCTCCCAGCGCGGCGAAGACCTCGTCCGCCGCATCCGGCTGCATTGCCTTTACTTGCAGCATGCAGGCCTCACCCGACCGACAGGGTGCCGTGCAACTGGTCCAGCAGCTGCCGCCAGCCAGCCTGCCGCACTTCGGGGCCATCCGCGCCGCCTCCGTACATCGCCTGGTGGGTGAAGACCAGGCGTGTGGCGCCCGGTCCGTCGAAGAACTCGAAGGTGAGGAGCGAGGCGGAAAAAAGCCGCCCGTCCATCGCCATCGTGGCGGCGCTGACGATCCGGTGGTCCGGAACGATATCGAGGAAGTAGCCATCCGATTCGAGCGTCGCACCTGCGAAGGGCGTGCCGGGCTTGAAGCGGTAGCGCGCCAGTTCGCGCCCGCCAACGTCGAACTGCATGTCGTACCGTTCGATCTCATGCTGCGCCCCTTCGGCGAACCAGCGCTGCTTCTCGCGTGGATCGCTGAATGCGCGATACACCCGCGCCAGTGGGGCGGCAAAGGTACGTTCCAGGACAAAGGTATCAAACTGCGCCGGCTCGGTCATGATTGGCCTCATTTAGTGAAGTGGAGACTTCAGTTTAGGGCTGGTAAATTGTGAAGTCAATACTTCACTAATGTGTTGCGTCGAACTGGTGGTACACCTTGGCAATGACTTTCCGGCGGCCTGCGAGGTGGAGTTCGCCGGCGAAGGATTGCCCGTGCAGCGCGTGAGGATCGACGCGGCGAGCCAGTAGGGCGCATGGCCGGCATCGGCTGCCGGGCGGGCGTTCAGCCTGCCGCGATTACGACTTCCACATCCAGCGCGGCCAGCGCTTCGGCCAGCGGCATGGGCAGCGGCTGGTCGGTGACCAGCACGTCGATGGCCTCGAACGTGCACAGGCGGTGCAGGAAGGCCTTGCCGAACTTGGCGGCATCCGCCACCACGATCACCTGGGTGGCCTGGCGCAGCATTGCCGCCTTGAGGGACGCTTCCTCGTCGGACGGGCAGGTCAGGCCCTGCGGGC
Organism: Pseudoduganella sp.; assembly: GCA_036386715.1. Taxonomy (GTDB): domain Bacteria; phylum Pseudomonadota; class Gammaproteobacteria; order Burkholderiales; family Burkholderiaceae_D; genus Rugamonas. The sequence goes on along the minus strand of DASVVD010001052.1, from coordinate 25 downwards.
CGATGGCGCAGGCGCCGAGGATCAG
>DASVVD010001051.1:0-4961 GCA_036386715.1 Pseudoduganella sp. | reverse complement strand
CAGTGGTTCCTGTCATCACACGAATCGCCAGCAAACAGGCGGTGAAATCGCATTAAATTGCAACTAACCGAAGCAAGATTAAAAGTCGCAACTTCAACCGCATGCGACCGCTCCAGCGGCTTGCCTGCAACGACAGGCCGCACAGGCAAGATCGGCATCCTTGCCGTGCACCACCCCCAGCCCACCCATGCTACCTTCAGCGTTTTCGCAAAAAGGGGGCATCCAGTGCGGGCAAGCCTGTTTCTCCTGGCGGCAGCCATCCACCTTGCCGCCGTTGCGCAAGCGCGACCGGCATCGACCTACCAGAACCCGCTGCCAGTCAGGCTGGCCAGCGGCGAGCCGGCGCAGAACTGCGCCGACCCGGCCGTGCTGCGCGATCCGCAAGCCGCGCAACCGACCTGGTACCTGTACTGCACCAGCGATCCGGTCAGCCGCAACGAGAAGGAGGGCGACGGCTACCGCTTCCGCCTGCTGCCGGTGTACCGCTCCACGGACCTGGTGCACTGGGACTGGGTGAGCGACGCGTTCACCGAACGGCCGGCGTCCGCCACGCCGACCTCCTGGCTGTGGGCCCCCGAACCGCAATACCACGACGGCCGCTACTGGCTGTACTACACGATCACCGATACCGACGACGCCCACAGCCCGGAACCGGGCTGCGCCAGCGACAGCTCGATCGGCGTGGCCAGCAGCGCCACGCCCACCGGGCCGTGGCAGGCCAGCGGCAGGCCAGTGGTGGCGCCGCGCCGCGCCGGGCCGGGTTGCAAGTTCGACTGGACCTTCGATCCCGATATCGCCGTGGACGACGGCGGCACGCGCTGGCTCTATTACGGCAGCTACGGCGGCGGCATCTTCGTGCAGCGGCTGTCGGCGGACGGGCTGGCGGTCGAAGGCGAAGCCCGCCTGGTCGGCACGTCCGGCCGCTACGAAGGCGCCGAAGTGGTGCGCCATGACGGCTGGTGGTACCTGTTCGCCTCCGCCACCGACTGCTGCGCCGGACCGGTGACCGGATATGCGTTGTACGTGGGCCGGGCGCGCACGGCGCAGGGGCCGTTCCTGGACCGGCTGGGCAACGACATGGCGGCGGTGCGCGCCGGCGGCACGCCGGTGCTGCCGCAGAACGGCAACCGCTGGATCGGGCCGGGCCACAATACGGTGTTCCAGGATGTCGCCGGGCAGTGGTGGACGATCTACCATGCGGTCGATGCCGGCGATCCGTATTTCTCGCCAGGCCTGACACGGCGCCCGGCCTTGCTGGACCGGATCGACTGGGCCGGCGGCTGGCCGGTGCTGGCCGAAGGGCGGGGCCCCTCGACCGGGGAACTGCCGGCACCCGCGGCCACCGCCGATGCCACCCGGCCGGCGCCGCGGTTTGCCGGCAGCGGCGTCGACCTGCGCCTGCTGTGGCGCGAGGATTTCCACAGGCCGCCCGCCGCGCCGTGGCGCTGGATACGCTCACCCGGCCCCTGGCGCACCGGCGGCGAGGGCATGGCATGGAGCACGCAGCCGGGCGACCTGTACGGGGACACCAACACCGCGCCGCTGCTGGCGCGCCCGCTGCCGCCGGCCGGTGACCTGCGCATCGAAACCCGCGTGCGGCTCGATGCGCCGGACGACTGCTGCGCCACCCATGCGCAGGCCGGCCTGGTGGCACTGAAGGACGACGACAACTACGTGAAGCTGGCCGTGCTGGCCGATGCCGGCCTGCACCAGGTGGAGTTCGGCCGCGAAGGCAGCCCCGTCATCGCCGGCCACCCCCGCTATGGCAACACGGTGGCCGGCACGCCGGCGCCGAACGGCGCCTGGACCTGGCTGCGGCTCGACGTGCGCCGCGATCCCGGCGGTGGCGAACGGTGGACCGCATGGTCCAGCGCGAATGGCCACGACTGGGCAGGCGGCGGCACCTGGAACCATCGCCTGGGGCCCGCCGCGCGCATCGGCCTGGTGGCCATGGGCGGCGGCGGGCGCGCCGTGACATTCGGCCCGTTGAGCGTCAGCGTGTTGCGTTCTCCCCACTCGGCCGCGCCGGCAGTGACCGCGGATGTGTCGCGAACGGGGACAAACGGGGCCGGACGCCAGCCACGCGTCGCGCTGACTCAACCGTGACGTGCCGCGCGCCGCAAACGCCTTATCATATGGAGACATTGTCATGAAGTCCCTGCCGAAGGAGAAAGAGATCGTGGATCACCCCCGGCCGCAGTTGCGGCGCCTGCAATGGCTGAACCTGGACGGGCCCTGGCAGGCCATGCTCGACGACGATGCCGTGCACCACGATCCGGCCGGCGTGCCGTTCGACCGCACGATCATCGTGCCGTTCCCGCCCGAGGCGGCCGCCAGCGGCGTGCACGACCGCGGCTTCCGCCGGCGCGTCTGGTACCGGCGGGTGGTGGGGCTGGACGACGACCTGCTGCCGGGGCCGGACGAGCGGCTCAAGCTGCACTTCGGCGCCGTCAACCACCGCGCGAGGGTGTGGATCAACGGTCGCTTCGCGGTCCAGCACAAGGGCGGCCATTCGCCGTTCTCGGTCGACGTGACCCGCTACCTGGACGGGCGCTCGATGGAAATCGTGGTGCAGGCCGAGGACGACCCGCACGACATGCACAAGGTGCGCGGCAAGATGGACTGGGAGCTGGAACCCCATTCGATCTGGTACCCGCGCACCACCGGCATCTGGCGCACCGTGTGGATGGAAAAGGTGGCGCGCTCGCACGTGGCGCAGTTGCGCTGGTCGGCGGACGTGTTCACGTGGCAGGTGCGCCTCGATGCCGACATTGCCCACCATGCGCCAGGCAGCACCGTCAACGTGGTGTTGCGCCTCGGCGAGCAGGTGCTGGTATCGGACCGCTGCATGCTGCTGGAGGGCCGGCTGTCGCGGCTGTTCCAGCTGCCCGACCCGGGCATCGACGACGCCCGCGCGCACTGGATGTGGAGTCCGGAAAGCCCGCAGCTGATCGATGCCGAGATCACGCTGCATGCCCCGGACGGCCTGGTGATCGACCACGTGATCAGCTACACGGCGCTGCGCACCGTGTCGGTCGACGGCGACCGCTTCCTGCTCAACAGCCGGCCGTACTACCTGCGCATGGTGCTCGACCAGGGCTACTGGCCGGAAAGCCTGATGGTGGCATCGGCCGAGCAGCTGCGCCAGGACGTGCTGATGATCAAGAAGCTCGGCTTCAACGGCGTGCGCAAGCACCAGAAATCGGAAGACCCGCGCTGGCTGTACTGGTGCGACGTGATGGGTTTGTGCGTGTGGGCCGAGATGCCCTCGGCCTACGGGTTTTCCAGCGAAACCGTGCACGCCGTGATGGAGGAGTGGAAGGAACTGGTGGCGCGCGACATCTCGCACCCGTGCATCGTGGCGTGGGTGCCCACCAACGAATCGTGGGGCGTGCCGGAACTGATGCACGACCGGCGCCAGGTCGACTTCGTGCGGGCGATGTACCACATCACGCGGGCGCTGGACGGCACCCGCCCGGTGGTCGGCAACGACGGCTGGGAGATGCCGTGCGGTGACTTCGTCAACGTCCACGACTACCATGCCGACCCGGAGGAGCTGGTGGCCCGCTACGGCACCCGCGAAGGCCTGAAGTACACGTTCGAGCACATCCGGCCGGCGCGGCGCCGGCTCGTCATCGACGGGTTCGACGGCACCGGCAAGCCGCTGTTCCTGTCCGAGTTCGGCGGCATCGCCTGCATGGCGGAGCACGACCCGAAGGACTGGGGCTACTCGGTGGCGCGCAGCGGCGACGAACTGCTGGAGCGCTACCGGCGGCTGATGGCGGCGATCCACCGCTGCCGGCCGCTGTCGGGCTTCTGCTACACCCAGCTGACCGACACATTCCACGAAAAGAATGGCCTGTTGACGGAGCAGCGCGTGCCGAAGGCGCCGATCGCCGCGCTGGCCGAGGCCACCCGCGGGCCGGATGCGCGGCTGCACGACTGGTACACCGACCCGCTTGGCCACAGCGAACTGTGGCGCGGCAAGCGCGCGCCCGAACTGGCGCCGCCCACGCCGGACACCACGCACGCCGCCGCGGGCCCGGAGGACCAGCCGGGCATGGCGGCGCCGGAACCGGGCTTCCGCCTGCCCAGCGAAGCGACCTGACGGGCGACAGCGATAGCGGCGCCAACAACGATAACGATGGCTGCCTGGCAATCCATTCGCCGGTCAAGCTGGGGAGACAGTACATGAAGCGTGCTGGCAAACGGCTGGCGGCAAGGCCGCTTTTATCGTGCGTTCTGTGCACACTGTGTTTGCTGTGTTCGCTGTCCGGCGGCGCGGCCCGGGCCGACGTGCAGGTGGTGCAGCTGTGGACACTGCTGTCCGGCGGCGACGGCGCCCGCATGCGCGCCCTGATCGACGGGTTCAACGCTTCCCAGCAGGAGGTGCGCGTCGAGAGCACCACGCTGAAGTGGGGCGAACCGTTCTACACCAAGCTGATCACCGCGTCGGTCGCCGGCGCCGGGCCGGACCTGGCGACGATCCACCTGTCCCGGCTGCCCAACCTTGCCGGCGGCGGCGTGCTGCGGCCGGTCACGCCTGCCGAGCTGGCCGCGGCCGGCCTGCGCGGCGGTGACTTCCTGGCAAGGCAATGGGACCGTTCGCAGTATGGCGGCCAGACCTATGCGATCCCGCTCGACATGCACCCGCTGGTGCTGTACTACAACAAGGACCTGGCCGGCCAGGCCGGCCTGCTCGACGCCGCCGGCATGCTGAAACCCATCGAGGGGATGGCGGCGCTGACGGACGCTTTCCGGCTTGTGAAGGAACGCACCGGCAAGGCAGGGCTGACGATGGAGGCGGCGCAGAGCACCTATGCGATCTGGCGCCTGTGGCTGCAGATCGTGGTGGGCGGCATCAAGGCGCTGGGCCTGCAGCAACTGGTCGCCGCGCTCAACGAACGCGGCAAGGCGATTCCGGCCAACGAGGACGAGCGCCCGGTCGTCGACGCGCAATC
>DASVVD010001050.1:0-2592 GCA_036386715.1 Pseudoduganella sp. | reverse complement strand
ATTGCCTGCTGGCGCCATCGGGGCTGGCTGCGATCGCGATGGTCGACCTGGCGCTGCTCGCCAGCGGCGACGACGTGCTGCTGCCCGATAACGTCTACAACCCCAACCGCGTGCTGGCCAACTGGCTGCAGGAGGCGATGGGCATCACGGCGCGGTATTACGATCCGCTGGTCGGCGCCGGCATTGCCGAGCTGATCCAGCCCAACACGAAGCTGGTCTGGACCGAGTCGCCCGGATCGGTGTCGATGGAAGTGCCGGACCTGCCGGCGATCTGCGCAGCGGCGAAAGCCCGGGGCGTGGTCGTTGCGCTCGATAACACCTGGTCCGCCGGCATCGCGCTGCGCGCATTCGACCTGGGTGTGGACATCGTGGTACAGGCACTGACCAAATACCAGTCCGGCGGGGCGGACGTGCTGATGGGCGGCGTCATCAGCCGCGACGACAGCCTGCACGAGAAGCTGTCGCTGTCGCACATGCGGCTCGGCTATGGCGTCGGCGCCGACGATGCCTACCTGGTACTGCGCGGCCTGCCGACCCTGCGGCTGCGCTTCGCGGCGCACGATGCCGGCGCGCGCCAGGTGGCCGAGTGGCTGAAGGGCCGGCCGGAAATCACCAGGGTGCTGCATCCGGCGTTCGAGGACTGCCCGGGCCACGACATCTGGAAGCGCGATTTTACCGGCGCGGGCGGCCTGTTCTCGGTGCTGTTCGATGCGCGCTACACCGAGGCGCAGACCGACCGTTTCGTCGATTCGCTGAAACTGTTCAAGATCGGCTTCAGCTGGGGCGGCCCGAACAGCCTGTGCGTGCCTTACCGCATCCAGCACATGCGCCGCGGCTGGCCGGATGCCGGCATCCTCGTGCGTTTCAATATCGGCCTCGAAGACCCGGCCGACCTGATCGCCGATATCGAGGCGGCGCTGGCCGTGCTTTGACCGGCAGTGCGCTGATATCTGGCCCACGGGGGGCAGGGCCGCCATCCTGCCTGCGGACATAGCGCCATGCGCCACACTCGTACGTGAAACCTGCATCAATGATATAGTCTAGTGCACTATATACTAGTGAGCTAGAAAATACCATGAGCAAAACCAGTTTCGATGTTCGCCGCGAGGTGGGCCAGCAGATTTCCTTTGCGCTGTATGGCGCGGCCAACCGCATGGCGCGGCTGCACAAGCCCTACCTGGAGCCACTCGGCCTGACGTTTCCGCAATACCTTGTCATGCTCGAGCTCTTCAGCAGCGCGCCCAGGTCGGTCGGCGAGCTGGGGGCCAAGCTCGAGATGGATACCGGCACGATCACGCCGCTGCTCAAGCGCCTGGAAGCATCCGGCATGGTCACACGCCTGCGTGATCCGGACGATGAACGCCGCGTACTCATCAACCTCACGGAGACAGCACAGACCCTGCGCAATGAGGTCTGGAGCATCACCGACAAGATCAAGACCGCCTGCCGGTTCACCGAAGAGGGACTGGCCGAATTACGCGACACACTCGACGCACTCGCGCGTCCCGCCTGTGACTAAGCGCCCACGCAACAAATAGGAGAAACTTTCATGAAAATCGGAATCATCGGCGCCGGCAATATCGGTGCAACGCTTGCACAAAAACTCGCTGCTGCCGGCCACCATGTCAAGCTGGCCAATTCCAGGGGACCGGAGACGATCCGTGAGCTGGCCGGGAAGATCGGTGCCAGTGCCGTCAGCAAGGAGCAGGCGGTGGAAGGCAGTGACGTCATCGTCCTGTCGATTCCCTTCGCGAAGTACGCTGGCCTTGCTGCACTTTTCAATGGTGTCCCGTCCGAAGTCGCGGTCATCGATACCTCGAACTACTATCCTTTCCGCGATGGCGCGATCAGCGAAGTCGATGGCGGCAAGCCCGAGAGCGTATGGGTTAGCGAACAGATTGGACGGCCTGTCATCAAGGCCTGGAACGCGGTGCTGTCCCAGACCTTTGCAGAGAAGGGCGCACCCGAGGGCTCACCAGGACGCATCGCCATTCCGGTTGCCGGCGACGACGCACGGCACAAGGAAGCAGCCAGGCAACTGGTCGTCGCTACCGGGTTCGACGCGCTGGATGCGGGCATGCTCGAAGAATCATGGCGACAGCAGCCTGGCACGCCCGCTTATTGCACAGAACTGACGGTTGACGAGTTGAAATCTGCACTGGCCGCCGCGGACAAGCAGCGTGCCCCGGCGAACCGTGAAACGCTGCTCAATGAAATCATGGCCGGACATGGGAAGCTGACGCACGAAGATATCGTCATGCGCAACCGTGCCGGCACTGCCTGATCCGAACGCCGTGCTGCCGACGGACGGCGAGAAGGCCGACCTGGTGGCCTTCCTGCGGGTGCTATGGAGAAGAAGGGAGCCGCGGCTCCCTGTTGATCAGATCAGACCAGATCAGATCGGCTCGTTGTTGTTCAGCGCAATGAAGCCGCGGATCAGCCGGTAAGCCTTCCACAGCCAGGCGCCGACAAACACGATCCAGGCGAACAGCAGGCCGATGATCGTGGCGACCAGCACCCAGCCCACCGCCATCCAGACCACGTACCACCAGAACGAGCGGATCTGCCAGCTGTGATGGCTGTGGACGAACG
>DASVVD010001049.1:0-4599 GCA_036386715.1 Pseudoduganella sp. | reverse complement strand
CTCGCCGCAAGGACCGTCTGGATGCCCTGGTCGACGAAATCGAGCGGGCGGGCGGCAAAGCCTTTGCAATTGCGCTCGACATCACGGATCGGGCAAGCGCCGAAGCAGCTGTTGGACAGACCGTCGCTCGATTCGGTCGCCTGGATATCCTCATCAACAACGCGGGGGTGATGATCATCGGCCCGGTCGTTGACAACGAGATCGAGGACTGGGAACGGATGATTGCCCTGAACCAGCGTGCGCTGCTCTACATGACCAAAGCTGCGTTGCCCCATTTGCAGGCGGCTGCGGAGAAGGAGACGCGTCGCGTCGCCGACATCGTCAACATCTCCTCGTATGCCGGCCGTGTTGCTTCACCCAACTTCGCTGTCTATAACATGACGAAGTTCGGTGTGAATGGCTTTACGGAAGCCTTGCGCCAGGAACTGGGCGGCAGCCATGTCCGCGTCGGGGTATTGGAGCCAGGCGCTGTTAACACCGAGCTCAACGACAACCATCGTGGCGCAATGCGTGCCGGGATCGATGCATTCTTCGCGAGCATAACGGCGCTCGATGCCGAGGATATTGCCGATGGCGTCGCTTATATGGTCACCCGTCCACGCCATGCCGCCATTGGCGAGTTGTGGATCATGCCGACCGAGCAGGCACACAAAGCGTAATCGCTTCCCGTGCAAACCGATGGTCCCTTGGCCTCGGCAATATCAACACAGCATCAATTTCAGCTTGGAGAACATCGCATGACTAGCAGGAAAGTTTGGTTCATTACTGGCGCAAGCCGTGGCCTGGGGCTTGATATCGCAAAATCTGCCTTGGCCGCAGGGCATGCCGTCGTCGCTACCGGGCGAGATCGGGCGAAGGTTATTGCGGCGATCGGCGACCACGACGCTCTGCTGGCAGTGAAGCTTGATGTCACGCAGCCCGACGATGGCCGAATCGCGGTGCAGGCGGCCGTCACGAAGTTTGGCCAGATCGACGTCCTGGTCAACAATGCAGGAAATTTCTACGCCGGCTTTTTTGAAGAACTCAGTGCGGAACAGGTCCGGCAACAGATCGAGACACTGCTGTTCGGCCCGATGAACGTGACGCGTGCCGTGTTGCCGCTAATGCGCAAGCAGCGCTCCGGTTTGTTGATGACGATCTCGTCAACGGCCGGCATCTCGGGCGGCATGTTCTGCACGGCGTACGCCGCCGCGAAATTTGGCGTCGAAGGTTGGATGGAATCCATCGCTCCGGAGATTGCACCATTCGGCATCCGTACTATGTTGGTCGAGCCTGGCTTCTTCCGCACGGATTTGCTCACTACCGGCTCCACCACGTATGCGGCCCTGTCGATCGACGACTATGCCGAGCGCACCACGGAGACCATCGAAGCATGGAGCGGCATGAACGGCAAGCAAAGCGGGGATCCCGCCAAGCTCGCGGCCGCGCTCGTGCAACTTGCCGAACTCGAAGAGCCTCCTGCGCGCTTCGCTGCAGGTGCTGATGCTGTGCAGGCTTTTGAGACGAAGGCCGATACCTTGCGGGCGCAAGCCGATGCGCACCGTGACCTGTCCCTATCCCTTGCGCATGATGAAACCTGACCCGATCAGCCCGGCGCCTTCCCTGCCCCCTCCAACACAACACCAGGGATTCGAATCAGCAAAATGAAACATCCGAACGCCAGTTGACACGACGTTTCACGGTGCGGGTTCAAGAAGCCCCACCGCCGGCGTCGATATCAACGACGATCGAACGGTTTGCGCCGGTGCCGCACTGCGCACGCCAGGCGCCAGTCGCCCCGTTCGCGCTGCCGATGCCTCAGGTCGAAGCAATACTGTAACGCGCGCACAAAGGTTATTTCATTGACATTCAACAGGACCCGCCTTAGCCTGCTCGTTCACTCGATTGCGCAGGGAGGCGGTGGATGCGAAGGAAGCGGAACCCTATTGGCGCAGTGCGGATATCGAACGGGTCCGCGCGCCGATCCTTCCGGTCCTGCCTGGTCGCCAGCGTGGCGGCAGCGTTGCTTGCGGGCTGTTCCGGGCCGCTGGTGAAGAGTGCCATCACCTCCAACATCGTGCAGGAAGATGCGCACAATGCCTATCTCGTGCTGAACATCGCCCGTGCGCACGAACGGATGCCGATGCATTTCACGCAGGTGAACATGGTGCGCGCGACACCCGGCGGCGGCGGACTCGGCACGCCAATCGTGGGGCTCGACATTCCATTCGGTGGTGCCGCCGCGCCCTACTATGCATTGCGCCCTTCGATCGAATCGGCGTCGGCGGTCGATACCGTCAGCCTCGTCTCGCAGGAATTCATGAATGGCCTGACGACGCCGGTCGATGCCGGCCTGATGGCGTATTTCGCCAGCCAGGGCTGGCCATTGCCGATCCTGCTGTACATGTTCGTCGGTTCGGTCGAGACCTTCGACAGCCACGGCAACCTGCTGCACAACCTCGTCAACAGCCCGCGCAACGAAACCTTTCCGGCGTTCAGCGCGCTGGTCGACGTGGTGGCCGGATGCCGCCTCGTGCTGTCCGAATCGGTGTCGTACGAGTTCTACGGCGAGAAATTTGCCGCGGAAAAACTGGCGGACGTCGGCACCATCACCGCGGCGAAAGGCGCTGGCCTGGTGCCGGTGGAAGTGGACGCGGATGGCAACGAGCTTGCCGGCACGCCACCGGCGCGCAAGGCCGGCACCCCGCGCTACTATCGGCTGGCGCAGGTCAACCGGGAAGCCGGGGTCAAGCTCGATTCGTATGGCTCGGGCAAGTCCGGCATTGCCGGCGGAGCCGATTGCGCGGTCGGCGACAATGCCGCGCCGCTGCCGGCGCCGGCGCCGGATGCAGGTGCCACTGGCGATGCCGGCAGTGCCGGCGTGGCGCCCGGCGCCATCGAACCGCCTGTCGCGGATACGCTCAAGCAGATCAGCAAGGCGCTCTCGACGCTGTCGATCTCGGTCGGCGGTCCGGGCGACAAGCACCGGCCAGCGGGCAAGCCGGCCGGCGCCAAAGTCCCGCGGCCAGGCGACGCCGGCGGTCCCGCCATCGCCGAAGCCCGGCTGGTGCTGCGCTCGACGCAATCGATGATTTACTACCTCGGCGAAATCAGCCGTTACCAGAATGCGACGGACGCCACCCATATCGCGCCCGTGGCGATCCGGATCGGCAGGGAGCGCTACGCCGACCTGTTCCGGATGCGCTGCTGTACGCCGGCGCCCGGCGCCGCGATCGCCGTGAATTATCGCGACAAGCATTTCAGCGTTGCGCCCTATACGGAGACCGCCGGTACCGCGCATGAAGACCGCAGCGTGCAGACGCTGGCCCTGCTGTCGCTGGTCTACACGCTGCAGAACCGTTCGGCCGCGCCGCCCGCCATCAGCAATGTGCGTGTACTGAATCGTTAGCCACCGCCGGCCGGCGGCAGAACAACGGCAAGCGCCCGCCGGCATGCCACGGCATTATTTTCATTCTTGCCACTTTGTGCGCACCCAACAACAGGTCAGCGCGTAATGGATGACTTACTCTGCCGAGCACGCTATCCTGTGTTGCTTATAGGAAATCTCACATGGCAGCAGCATCATGGCCTTCAACGACATCGCGCACTGGCGCATCCAGATCTTCACCCGGCTGCTCTCCATCCTTGCCGTGCTCGGTGTGATCGGCGCGCTGCCGGCCATTGCCATCACGCTTTATCTCGGCCGCTGGAGTGTCGCGGTCGTGGATGCGATCGCGCTGGCCTGGATCCTGGTGCTATGGCGCGCCCGCGGCCTGTCATACAGCGTGCGCGTCCTGAACTTTCTGGCAATCCTGTATTTCATCGGCGTTGCGATGATCCTTACCGCGGGCCCGATCAGCCAGGCCTTCCTGCTAGCACCACCGGTACTGGCCGCGGTACTGCTCGGCACCAGGCCGGCGCTTGCCACCCTGGCGCTGTCCGGCGCAACGATCGGCGCGCTGGGGCTGACGGGTCTTTCGAGCCTGTACGTAAATGGCATTCCCGGCTACGACGTGCTGCCCAGCCTGGTCGTCGTGCTCAATTACCTGTGCATTGGCCTGCTGCTGACGCTGACCTGCAGCGCGCTGCTGCAGCGCCTGTCGCGCTCGGTGGAGGACCTGCGCACGTTCACCGGTTCACTGGAGGATGGCCGCAATGCGTTGCAGGCGGCCAATGCCGAATTGCGCCTGACGGCCACCGCGGTGGCCCGCCTCAACGACATGGTAATGATCGCCAAGGCCAATCCGCTGCCGGACGAGGAACAGCCGATCGTGTTCGTCAACGACGCGCTGCTGCGCCGCAGTGGCTACACCCGCGAGCAGATGCTGGGACAAAGCATGCGCATGCTGCATGGCCCCATGACCGACCGGAACGAGGTGACCCGCGTGGTACGCGCCATGCACTGCCTGGAACCCGTGTCGGTGGAGCTGGCCAATTACACCCGCGATGGCGAACTCTTCTGGGTCGAGATGGAACTGGTGCCGTTCGCCGACGAGGAAGGCGTGAACACGCACTGGGTGCTGGTGGGGCGTGACGTGACCGAGCGCAGGAAGGCGGCCGAGGCGATCCACCAGCTGGCGTTCTACGATGTGCTGACCGGCCTGCCGAACCGCCGCCTGC
>DASVVD010001048.1:0-2851 GCA_036386715.1 Pseudoduganella sp. | reverse complement strand
GCCATCGGCCGTATAGCGCAGCGTGATGCCGGGCAGGATGTGGTTGGCGAGCACGCGGCCACCTTCCACCACCAGGCCGGGTGGCGCGATGCGGTAGGCCACGCCGGCATGTTCCAGGTCGAGGCGCGGCAGCACGCGCTGGCCCAGCGCGTTCACGAACCCCGACCATGCGGCGCGGTACAGGGTGGCGGCTCTCGCCGGATCGGCCTCGGTGGCCCACGCCGGGTCCGGCGCCCAGCCCCGCTCGGCCACCGCCAGCAGGCGCGGCATCGCCAGGTAGTCGACCAGCGCCGGATCGCGCACCGTTTCCGTGAACAGGGTAGCCTCCAGCCCGCGCACGCGGCGCTTGCCGTAGTCGGTCAGCCGGTCCTTGCCGGTGCGCGCCGCAGCCGGTGCATTCTTCAGGTAGTCGAACGGGATGAAGCCGTACACGTCGTCGAGGTCCACGTAGGCGCCCCAGTTGACGCCGGGTTCCTCCGGATTGGCATTGGCCGACATGTCCAGGTACATCTTCGTCACCGGCGCCAGCACGATGTCGTAGCCGGCATTGGCCAGGCGGTAGGCCAGGTCCTCGGCGCCGGTGGTGTTGTTCCACACGTAGGCGGTGAAGCCGCGTCCCGCAAAGCGGGGATTCGGAATCAGCTTGTTGCGGCCGTCGAGCTGCGTCTTGCGGGCGGCCAGCTCTTCCCAGCCGGAGGTGAACAGTCCCTGCTTCCTGAGGATCTTGTCGACGCGGTCATAGAAATAGTCCCACAGGTCGGCGGTGGTTTCCAGCTTCTCGCGCGCCATCGTGGCGCGGCTGGCGGGCGACTTCTCCCATGCGCCGTCCGGCACTTCGTCGCCGCCCATGTAGAGTGTGTGCAGCGGCACGCCGGCCTCGCGGTGCAGCGCCACCACCTGCTTCACCACGTGCTCGATGAAGGTGAAGGTCGATTCCAGGCCGGGGTTCATCACGTGGTCGGTATAGAACTGCGGCGACTTGTACACCGAGCGGTCGGCGAAGTCGTTCAGCAGGTATTTCGCGGCATCCCTGCTGCCGGCGGCCTTCAGCCGATGATAGCGCGCTTCCATCGCCTGCACGGCGGCGCGGGCGTGGCCCGGCATCTCGATTTCCGGGATCACCTCGATGTGCCGCGCCTTGGCGTAACGCAGGATCTCGATGTAGTCGGCGCGGCTGTAATGGCCGCTGCCGCTGGCATCGCGCGGGTCGGGGCCGGAGCCGTAGGCCGGCTGCAGGCGCACGCCGGGTGTCGCGCTGTGGCCGCGCACGGCGCCGATCGACGTCAGCTCCGGCAGGCCGGCGATCTCCAGCCGCCAGCCCTCGTCCTCGGTCAGGTGGAAGTGGAACTTGTTCAGCTTGTAGCGCGCCATCAGGTCGAGCCACTTGAACACCGTCTCCTTGCCGTGGAAATTGCGCGAGACGTCGAGCATGAAGCCGCGATAGCCGAAGCGCGGCGCGTCGACGATCGTCACCTCGGGCAGCGCCATATTTTCGGCGCCGGCCGCGCCGGGCAGCGGCATCAGGTCGCGCAAGGTCTGCAGGCCGTAAGCCACGCCGGCGGCGCTGTTGCCGGTGACGGCGATGCCGCTGGCGGCATCGATCGTCAGCCGGTAGGCCTCGGGCGACGATTGCCCCGGCACGCTGCCCACGCTGAGCGCCAGGGCGGGACCGCCGGCCATCGGCAGGCTGGCCGGGAACAGCGAACGCGCCAGCTCGGCCTCGCCGGCCAGGGCCGCCGCGGCGGTCACGACCGGACGGCCGGCCAGCGCCAATTTGCCTGTCCCGGGCTGCAGTTGCAGTGGCGTCGGCAGCACCGGCGGCACGTCGGCGGCCGGCAGCAGGTCGGCGCCCTGGTTGCGGCGATAGGTGTCCGCCGGCATCACCAGCGCATGGCCGGTGCCGGCGCCCCGCTCGAGCTGTTCGGGCCGCGTGACCGGCAGCTGGCGGAAATCGGCGATGGCCACGCCCACCTCGGGCGCGGCGTCGTAGACCAGGTAGGGGCCCACCGGCGCATGGGCCATCTTGATCACGAGCTGCGAGTGCTGGTACACGATATCGAGCGCCTGCCCTGCCGGCAGGCCGGCGAATGCCGGCCCCGGACGCAGCCGGAACAGGCCGCCAGCCACCTGCTCGAGCACCAGGCCGCTGGCCAGCGGGCCGGCCTGCAGGCTGTCCATCGAATTGAAGTACAGCGACCAGCCGCGCGGCGGCAACGCCACGCTGTCATGGTTGGCAAGGATGAAGCGCGCCTCGGTGCGGCCATGCGGCACCTGCGCGGTAAACACGTTGCGCTGCAGTTCCCAGCGCAGCTGCAGTTTCGCACCGCTGGCCACGCCTTCGGGCACGGCCTGCGCCGCCTGTGCTGCCATGAGCCCTGCCGCTGCCGCCGGCATGTCCGGCAACGCGGCGGCCATCAGCGTCATCAGCAGCGCCGCCGCGGCGCCGCCATACGTTTTCGAAGTTCCCAAGTCTCTCTCCCGATCCGCTAAAAATGGCCGCCCCAAGCGGGACAAGCCGGTGCGACACTATTTTCGCCCCGGCGTGGTACGCCTGGCAAAACCTTCCTGCAGCCTGGCGGCGGCTGCCCGCCGCCAGGCTGCCATGCAGGACCTGCGTGTTGATGTGCCACATTTCACGCTCATGCCGGGCCGGCCGCGGTCGAGCGCCTGCGCGTTGAAGCGGATCGTCGACCCGCCAGCTTTCGATCACCAGCGTGCCGGCGCGCACGCTTGCCGCCGCGCCGAGCACCAGCCAGAAAGCCATGAGCAGCAGTCAGCCCGGTCGCATCCGCGCCTCTCCTCAGCGCGGCGCGGCGAACAGCCGCTCGATTTCTTCCAGCGACTTGCCCCT
>DASVVD010001047.1:0-12320 GCA_036386715.1 Pseudoduganella sp. | reverse complement strand
TACACGTCGATCAGCAGGATCACCGAGGTGGCGATCAGCAGGAAGATCTCGGGGTAGATCGTGATCAGGTTGTTGTCAGTTGGATTCATGAAACGTTGGTCCTATCTGCAATCATTGTGCAAGCTTGGTCTGCGCCACGTGCTGCAGCAGGTCGGCCACCGACGTTTGCATCGTGTCGGTGAACGGTGCCGGATACAGGCCCATGTACAGGGTCGCGATCGCCAGGATACCCAGCATGAGGAACTCGCGGTTGTTCAGGTCCTTCAGCTCGGCCACGTGATGATTGGTGATCTTGCCGAAGATGACGCGCTTGGCCATCCACAGCGAGTAGGCGGCGCCCAGGATCAGCGCGGTCGCGGCCAGGATGCCGGTCATGAAGTTGAACTGCACGGCGCCCAGGATCACCATGAACTCGCCCACGAACCCGGAGGTGGCGGGCAGGCCGCAGTTGGCCATCGAGAACAGGATGAAGAAGGCGGCGAACTTCGGCATGCGGTTGACGACGCCGCCGTAGTCGGCGATCTGGCGCGAGTGCGCCTGGTCATACAGCACGCCGATGCACAGGAACATCGCGCCGGACACGAAGCCGTGCGAGATCATCTGCATGATCGCGCCCTGGGTGCCCATGGCGTTGAACATGAAGAAGCCCAGCGTGACGAAGCCCATGTGCGCGATCGACGAATAGGCGACCAGCTTTTTCATGTCCTTCTGGACCATGGCCACCAGGCCCACGTAGATCACCGCGATCAGCGACAGCACGATGACCATCGGCGCCAGGTAGTGCGAGGCGTCGGGGGCGATCGGCAGCGAGAAGCGCAGGAAACCGTAGGCGCCCAGCTTCAGCATGATCGCGGCCAGCACGGCGGAACCGCCGGTCGGCGCTTCCACGTGCACGTCCGGCAGCCAGGTGTGCACCGGGAACATCGGCACCTTGACGGCAAACGCCATGAAGAACGCCATGAAGATCGCCACCTGCTCGTTCATCGTGAGCGGCAGCTGGTGCCACTTCAGGATGTCCCAGGAACCCGACTTGTTGTACAGGTAGACCAGTGCCACCAGCGTCAGCAGCGAGCCGAGGAAGGTGTACAGGAAGAACTTGAACGCCGCGTAGACCCGGTTGGCCCCACCCCAGATACCGATGATGATGTACATCGGGATCAGCGTGGCTTCGAAGAAGAAGTAGAACAGCAGGCCGTCGAGCGCGGTGAACACGCCGATCATCAGGCCGGACAGGATCAGGAACGCGCCCATGTACTGCGCCACGCGGCGCTCGATCACTTCCCAGGCCGAGATCACCACGATGACAGTGATGAAGGCGGTGAGCGGCACGAACCACAGCGACAGGCCGTCGATGCCGAGCGTGTAGAAGATGTTGAAGCGCTCGATCCACGGCGCGCTTTCGACGAACTGCACGCCATGGGCGGCATTGTCGAACTGCATGAACAGCGGGATCGTCGGCAGCAGCGAGACGATCGAGCCGACCAGTGCCATCACGCGTACCAGCCCGGCGCGCGAATCGCGGCCGACCGCCAGGATGATGGCGCCGAACAGGATCGGCAGCCAGATCGACAGGCTGAGGTAAGGAGGAAGATTATTTAACGTTGACTGCATCTTTTATCTCTTTTGCGTATGGCGTTAAGCGTGCCAGAACGGCAGGAAGTACACCAGGAAGCCCAGGATGCCGATGATCATCACGAACGCGTAGTGATAGATGTAGCCGGTCTGTCCCAGGCGTGCCAGCGACGAGAACCAGCCCACCAGCTTCGCGGAACCGTTGACGACGAAGCCGTCGATGATCGCGCGGTCGCCCACCTGCCACAGGCCGTTGCCCAACACGCGGGCGCCCTTGGCGAACACGGCCTGGTTGAACGCATCCATGTAGTACTTGTTGTCGAGCAGCGTGTGCAGGAACTTGAACTTGTCGTAGAACCATGCCGGTACACGCGGATTGATCATGTAGCAGTAGTACGAGGACACCACGCCTGCCAGTGCCAGCCAGAACGGTGCGGTGGTCAGGCCATGGATCGCCATCGCGACGGCGCCGTGGAATTCCTCGCCCAGTTCATGCATCGCCGGGTGACGGGCGGCATCGACGAAGATCACATCCTTGAAGAAGTCGCCATGCAGCATCGGGCCGATGGCCAGGAAGCCGATGATCACCGATGGAATCGCCAGCGCGGCCAGCGGGAACCAGACGACGAACGGCGACTCATGCGGCTTCTGGCCCGGCTCGAGGCCGTGGTGACCGTGGTCGTCGTCTTCCTCTTCATGGTGCGCGTCCGAATCGTGCAGCGCATGCGGGTCGCCATGGGCGGCCTTTGCGACGTGCTTGTCGTCATGCTTGGCATGATGGTCGTCGTGGCCATGGGCATGGGCCTTGCCGAAGTTTTCCGGACCGTGGAACACGCGGAAATACATGCGGAACGAGTAGAACGCCGTGATGAACACGCCGGCCAGCACCGCGAAGTTCGCGAAGCCCGCGCCCGGCAGGTGCGTGGCATGGACCGCCTCGATGATCGAATCCTTCGAGTAGAAGCCCGAGAAGAACGGGGTACCGATCAGTGCCAGGGAACCCAGCAGCGACGTGATCCACGTGATCGGCATGTACTTGCGCAGGCCGCCCATGTTGCGGATATCCTGGTCGTGGTGCATGCCGATGATGACCGAGCCGGCGCCGAGGAACAGCAGCGCCTTGAAGAACGCGTGCGTCATCAGGTGGAACACGGCGACCGAGTACGCCGAGGCGCCCAGGGCGACCGTCATGTAGCCCAGCTGCGACAGCGTGGAGTACGCGACCACGCGCTTGATGTCGTTCTGGATGATGCCCAGGAAGCCCATGAACAGCGCGGTGATCGAGCCGATGATGAGGATGAACGACAGTGCCACGTCCGACAGCTCGAACAGCGGCGACATGCGCGACACCATGAAGATGCCGGCCGTGACCATCGTCGCGGCGTGGATCAGTGCCGAGATCGGGGTCGGGCCTTCCATCGAGTCGGGCAGCCAGACGTGCAGCGGGAACTGCGCCGACTTGCCCATTGCGCCGATGAACAGGCAGATGCAGGCCACGGTGATGACCATCCAGTCGGTACCCGGCAGCACGGCGTTGACCAGCAGGTCCTTCTTGGCGAACGCCTGCTGGTAGTCCATCGTGCCGGTGTAGGCCAGGATCAGGCCGATGCCGAGGATGAAGCCGAAGTCGCCCACGCGGTTCACGAGGAACGCCTTCATGTTGGCGAAGATCGCGGTCGGGCGCTTGTACCAGAAGCCGATCAGCAGGTAGGACACCAGGCCCACCGCTTCCCAGCCGAAGAACAGCTGCAGGAAGTTGTTCGACATCACGAGCATCAGCATCGAGAACGTGAACAGCGAGATGTACGAGAAGAAGCGGTTGTAGCCTTCGTCCTCGGCCATGTAGCCGATCGTGTAGATGTGCACCATCAGCGAGACGAACGTGACGACGCACATCATCATCGCGGTCAGCGAATCGATCTGGAAGCCGACTTCGAAGTTGATGCCGGCCATGGTCATCCAGCGGTACACCGTGCCGTTGTAGGCGATGCCGTCGACGTCCAGCACCTGCATGAATGTCTGCAGCGAGAGCAGGAACGCGACCAGCACGCCCAGGATCGTTGCCGCGGTGGCGACCTTGCGGCCGATTACGTTGCCGAAGAACTTCGTGCCCAGCAGGCCCGCGATCGCGGACCCCGCCAACGGCGCGAGGGGAACAGCGAGAAGAAGGTTAGGGTTAAGCCCCGTCATGATGAACCTATCTGTTTATTATTCGAGGGTTAAAAACTAGCCTTTGAGGCTGTCCAGGTCTTCGACGTTGATCGTATCGAGGTTACGGAACATCAGTACCAGGATCGCCAGGCCGATCGCCGATTCGGCGGCCGCCACGGTCAGGATGAAGAACACGAAGATCTGACCCGCCGCGTCGCCCAGGAAATGGGAGAACGCGATGAAGTTCAGGTTCACCGCCAAGAGCATCAGTTCGATGGCCATCAGCAGCACGATGACGTTCTTGCGGTTCAGGAAAATACCGACGATCGAGATCGCGAACAGGATCGCGCCCAGGACCAGGTAATGAGCCAGCGAAAGGGTCATGGTGCCTCCTTGGTTGCTACGGTCGACGCGACTTCCTTCTTCACGGCGTCCATCTTGACGATCTTCAGGCGGTCGTTGCGCTTGACGTGCACGGCCTTGCCCGGATCGAAGTACTTGATGTCCTTGCGGCGGCGCAGGGTCAGCGCGACAGCGGCGACGATGGCCAGCAGCAGGATCACGGCGGCCACTTCGAACGCGTAGATGTACTGCGTGTAGATCAGCATGCCCAGCGCCTTGGTGTTGCCGATGGTGTTGGCCGCTTCCGGCACCGGCGTCTCGACGCCGAAACTGCGCCACAGCACCGAAGCCATCTCCAGCACGATGATGCCGCCGACCACGGAAGCCACCGGCAGGTAGTTCCAGAAGCCCTTGCGCAATTCGGTCTGGTCGAGATCGACCATCATCACGACGAACAGGAACAGCACCATCACGGCGCCGACATAGACGAGCACCAGCACCACGGCCAGGAATTCGGCTTTCAGCAGCATCCAGATGCCGCCGGCCTGGAAGAAGGCCAGCACCAGGAACAGTGCCGCCGACACGGGGTTGCGCGCCGTGATCACGCGTGCCGCGGAAACCACCATGATGGTCGCGAACACGTAGAACAAAACGGTTGTAAAGGTCATATCTTCTTATTCCGATCTCGGTCAGCGATACGCGGCATCCGCGGCGCGGTTGGCGGCGATGTCCGCCTCGTAGCGGTCGCCGACTGCCAGCAGCATCTCCTTGGTGTAGTACAGGTCACCCCGCTTTTCACCGTGGTATTCGAGCACGTGCGTCTCGACGATCGAGTCGACCGGGCAGGATTCTTCGCAGAAGCCGCAGAAGATGCACTTGGTCAGGTCGATGTCGTAGCGCGTGGTGCGGCGCGAACCGTCCTCGCGCTCGTCCGATTCGATCGTGATCGCCATGGCCGGGCAGACCGCTTCGCACAGCTTGCAGGCGATGCAGCGCTCTTCGCCGTTCGGATAGCGGCGCAGCGCATGCAGGCCGCGGAAGCGCGGCGACATCGGCGTCTTCTCTTCCGGGTACTGCACCGTGATCTTGCGCGCGAACATGTACTTGCCGGTGAGGGCAAGACCCTTGAACAGTTCGGTCAGCATCATGCTGCCGATGAAGTCTTTTACTCGTGTCATTTTTCGCTACCTTACTTCCAGATGTTCCACGGCGTCTGCATCCAGGTCGCGACGAGCACGAGCCAGAACAGCGTGAGGGGAATGAAGACCTTCCAGCCCAGACGCATGATCTGGTCGTAGCGGTAGCGCGGGAAGGTACCACGCACCCAGATGAACAGGGAGACGATCAGGAACGTTTTCAGGAACAGCCAGAAGAAGCCGCCGAAACCGCCGCCGAATTCCAGGAACGCGAACGGTGCGGACCAGCCGCCCAGGAACATGATCGATGCCAGCGCGCCAACCAGGATGATGTTGGCGTATTCGGCCAGCATGAACATCGCATACGACATGCCGGAGTACTCCACCATGTGGCCGGCGACGATTTCCGATTCACCCTCGACCACGTCGAACGGCGCGCGGTTGGCTTCGGCCAGGCCGGACGTCAGGTACACGACGAACAGCGGCAGCAGCGGCAGCCAGTTCCACGACATGAAGTTGACGCCCATGTCGGCGAAACGGCCCACCTGCTGGCTCGAGACGATGTCGATGAAGTTCAGCGAGCCCGAGACCATCAGCACCACGACGAGCGCGAAGCCCATCGGGATCTCGTACGAGATCATCTGCGCCGACGCGCGGATGGCGCCCATGAACGAATACTTCGAGTTCGAGGCCCAGCCGGAGATGATGATGCCGTACACCTCCATCGAGGTGATCGCCAGCAGCACCAGCAGGCCGGCGTTGACGTTGGCCAGCACCGCTTCCGGACCGAACGGCACGACCGACCAGGCGGCCAGCGCCGGCATGATCGTCATGACCGGCCCGATCAGGAACAGGCTCTTGGTGGCCTTGGTCGGGACCACGATTTCCTTCAGCAGCATCTTGATGCCGTCGGCCATCGGTTGCAGCAGGCCCATCGGGCCCACGCGGTTCGGGCCGATACGGATCTGGATAAAGCCGATCAGCTTGCGCTCCCACAGCGTGGCGTAGGCAACCAGGCCGAGCAGTGGCATCAGCACGCACACCACCTTGATCAGGTTCCACACCAGCGGCCACGCGGCGCCCAGCGCACCGGCGCCGGCGGTGTTGATGGTATTGACGAATTCCAGAGCCATTACTTGCCCTCCCCTGCTTTGGCCACCGAAACCGGGCCGAACATGTCACCCAGCGTTGCCGTGGAAGCATGTGCGGCCGGGACGCGGACCACGTTGGCCGGCAGGCCGGCGTCGACACGCGCTTCCAGGATCGCGGAACCGGCGCCTTGCAGCACCTGCACCATGTCGCCCGATTTCACGCCGATCTGTTCGGCCAGCGCGGCGGAGATGACGGCCTTCGGCGGCTGCCCGTCGACGGTCGCCTGCAGCGGCGCGGAACGGCGCACCAGCGCGTCGGCAAAGTAGATCGGCACGTCGGCGATGCGCTCGAGGGAGTCGCCGGCGCCGAACGCGGCAGCCTTCAGGGCCACGGTCGATGCGTTGGACAGCTTGGCGGACACATCGGTGACACCGGCGCCCAGCACTTCGTCGCGGACCGCTTCCGAGGTCTCGTAGTCGAAGCCCGGCAGGCCCAGGATGTTGCCCAGCACGCGCAGCACTTTCCAGGCCGGGCGTGTTTCGCCCAGCGGTTTCACGGTGCCGTTGAAGCTTTGCGCGCGGCCTTCGCAGTTTACGAAGGTGCCGGACGTTTCGGCGAACGGCGCGATCGGCAGCAGCACGTCGGCGTAGTCGAGGCCGTGCTTGAAGGCCGACATGACGACGACCATCTCGGCGCCCCGCAGCGCGGCGGCGGCCTGCGACGGATTGACCGCATCGAGTTCCGGTTCCGCATTCAGCAGCACGTAGGCTTTCTTCGGCACGGAGAAGGCCGGCGCGGCGTTCGGCGAAGTTGCGCCGACCAGGTAGCCGCCCACGGTGTTGGCCGCTTCGGTGAGATAACCCAGCCTGGCGCCGGTCGCGTTGGCGATCCACTGCGCAGCGGCTGCGATGCTCGACGCCTGCGGATGGTGCACGGCGGCGTTACCGAGGAAGATGGCGTGATTCCGGGACGATGCGTCACCGGCCAGCAGGCTGGCGGCGACGCCTTTTGCCGCGTCGCTGAACTCCGCAGGGAAGCCGGCTGGTGCCGCTTCGCCCTTGGCGGAAGCCACCGCGGACACGATGCCCGACAGCGCGGCCAGCCAGTCCGACGGCGCGGCCACGATGTTGTTGGCCACCGTGATCAGGCTGTCGTCACGCGTGGCGTGGATCAGCGACAGCTTGGCGCCGTTCTTCACGGCGGCACGCAGGCGCGAAGCCAGCAGCGGGTGATCCTTGCGCAGGAACGAGCCTATGACCAGCGCGCCCTGCAGGTTCGACACGTCGGCGATCGGCATGCCGAGCCACGGCGTGACCTGGCCGTCCAGTGCGAAGTCGGTCTGGCGCAGGCGGAAGTCGATGTTCTCGGAACCGATGCCCGACGTCAGCTTCTTCAGCAGTGCCAGTTCTTCCAGCGTCGAATGGGCGGTCGCGTAGGCGGCGATCGCATCGGCGCCGTGTTCGTGCTTGATGTTCTTCAGGCCGTGCGCGACGTATTCCAGCGCGGTCTGCCAGTCGACTTCCTTCCACTCGCCGCCCTGCTTGAGCATCGGCAGCGTCAGGCGGTCGGCGGAATACAGGCCTTCGTACGAGAAGCGGTCCTTGTCGGAAATCCAGCATTCGTTGATCGACTCGTTTTCCAGCGGCAGCACGCGCTTGACGAAGCCCTGCTTGACCTGGACGATCAGGTTGGTGCCCAGGCCGTCGTGCGGCGAGACCGATTTGCGGCGCGACAGTTCCCAGGTGCGGGCGCTGTAGCGGAACGGCTTCGACGTCAGCGCACCGACCGGGCACAGGTCGATCATGTTGCCGGACAGCTCGGAGCTGACCGCTTCGCCGACGAACGTGGTGATTTCCGCGTGCTCGCCGCGGCCCAGCATGCCCAGTTCCATCACGCCGGCCACTTCCTGGCCGAAACGCACGCAACGGGTGCAGTGGATGCAGCGGCTCATCTCCTTCATGGAGACCAGCGGGCCGGCCTGCTTCGGCACGACCACGCGCTTTTCTTCTTCGTAGCGCGAGCTGTTCTTGCCGTAGCCCACGGCCAGATCCTGCAGCTGGCATTCGCCGCCCTGGTCGCAGATCGGGCAATCCAGCGGGTGGTTAATCAGCAGGAACTCAATCACGCTCTTCTGCGCCTGAACCGCCTTCTCGCTGTGCGAGCGCACGATCATGCCGGCCGAAACGGGCGTGGCGCAGGCCGGCAACGGCTTCGGCGCTTTCTCCACTTCGACGAGGCACATGCGGCAGTTCGCTGCGATCGACAATTTCTTGTGATAGCAGAAGTGCGGGATGTAGGTTCCCAGTTTGTTGGCAGCGTCCATCACCATCGAACCCGGTGGGACTTCTACCTTTTTACCGTCAATTTCGATTTCAACCATGATCAGCGCTTAAAAGGCCGAGACAGGCACGAGACAGTGCTTGTGCTCGACGTGATATTCGAATTCTTCGCGGAACTGCTTGATGAACGCGCGCACCGGCATCGCCGCGGCGTCGCCCAGCGCGCAAATCGTGCGGCCCTGGATGTTGTCGGCGATCGAGTTCAGCATGTCCAGGTCGGTCTGGCGACCCTGGCCGTGCTCGATGCGGTGGATCATGCGGTACATCCAGCCGGTGCCTTCGCGGCATGGCGTGCACTGGCCGCAGGATTCCTCGTAGTAGAAGTACGACAGGCGCTCCAGCGCCTTGACCATGCAGCGCGTCTCGTCCATCACGATGACGGCGCCCGAACCCAGCATCGAGCCCGCTTTCGCGATCGAGTCGTAGTCCAGGTCGGTCTGCATCATGATCTCGCCGCGCACCACCGGGGCGGACGAACCGCCAGGGATCACGGCCTTGATCTTTTTGCCACCGCGCATGCCGCCGGCCAGTTCCATCAGCGTCGCGAACGGCGTGCCCAGTGGAACTTCGTAGTTGCCCGGACGCTCGACGTCGCCGGAGATCGAGAAGATCTTCGTGCCGCCGTTGTTCGGCTTGCCCAGGCCCAGGTAGTTCTCGGCGCCGATGTTCAAGATGAACGGCACGGCAGCGAACGTTTCCGTGTTGTTGATCGTGGTCGGCTTGCCATACAGGCCGAACGACGCCGGGAACGGCGGCTTGAAGCGCGGCTGGCCCTTCTTGCCTTCCAGCGATTCGAGCAGCGCGGTTTCCTCGCCGCAGATGTAGGCGCCGTAGCCGTGGTGCGCGTGCAGCTGGAAGCTGAACTCGCTGCCCATGATGCGGTCGCCCAGGAAGCCTTCGGCACGCGCTTCTTCCAGCGCGTCTTCGAAGCGCAGGTAATCCTGGAAGATCTCGCCGTGGATATAGTTGTAGCCCACGGTGATGCCCATCGCATACGCGCCGATGGCCATGCCCTCGATCAGCGAATGCGGGTTGTAGCGGATGATGTCGCGGTCCTTGAACGTGCCTGGTTCGCCTTCATCGGTATTGCAGACGAGGTACTTCTGGCCCGGGAACTGGCGCGGCATGAAGCTCCACTTCAGGCCTGTCGGGAAACCCGCGCCGCCGCGGCCGCGCAGGCCGGAAGTCTTCAGCTCGGCGATGATCTGCTCGGGCGTGATTTTCTCTTCCAGGATGCGGCGCAGCGCCGAATAGCCGCCACGCTTCACGTAGTCGGCCAGGTGCCAGTTGTCGCCGTTCAGGTCTTTCAGGATCAGCGGATTGATGTGACGGTCGTGCAGCGAAGTCATTTCTTCAGGTCCTCCACCAGCGCGTCGAGTTTTTCGTTGTTCATGAAGCTGCACATGCGGTGGTTATTCACCAGCAGCACCGGCGCGTCGCCGCAGGCGCCCATGCACTCGCCTTCGAGCAGGGTGAATTCGCCGTCGTCGGTGGTGTCGCGGTAGTCGATGCCCAGCTTCTGCTTCAGGTGTTCGCCGGCTTTCACGCCGCCGGAGAGCGCGCATGGCAGGTTGGTGCACACGGTGATCTTGTGGCGGCCAATCGGCTTGAGGTTGTACATGTTGTAGAAGGTCGCGACTTCCTGCACGGCGATGGCCGGCATGCCGATATAGTCGGCGAGTTCCTTCATGGTTTCAGCCGACAGCCAGCCCAGTTCTACCTGGGCGTGGGCCAGCGCGGCCATCACGGCCGACTGGCGCTGGTCGGCCGGATATTTGGCCAGCTCGCGGTCGATTTTTTTATAACACTGCTCGGATAACATAATCTTTTCCTGCCTCGTTAGCGGTCGATACTGCCGAACACGATGTCCTGCGTGCCGATGATGGTGACGGCGTCGGCGATCATGTGACCGCGCGCCATTTCATCGAGGGACTGCAGGTGCGTGTAGTCCGGCGTACGGATCTTCAGGCGGTACGGCTTGTTGGCACCGTCGGACACGATGTAGATGCCGAATTCGCCCTTCGGGTGTTCGATGGCCGTGTAGACCTCGCCCGGCGGGACGTGGAAGCCTTCCTGGAACAGCTTGAAGTGGTGGATCAGCGATTCCATGTTGCTCTTCATGTCCACACGGCTCGGCGGCGCGACCTTGCGGTTGTCCGACATGACCGGGCCCGGGTTGTTGCGCAGCCACTCGATACACTGCTTGATGATGCGGTTCGACTGGCGCAGCTCTTCCACGCGCACCAGGTAGCGGTCGTAGCAGTCGCCGTTGGTGCCGATCGGGATATCGAAATCCATCAGGTCGTACACTTCGTACGGCTGCTTCTTGCGCAGGTCCCACTGCACGCCGGAGCCGCGCAGCATGGCGCCGGTGAAGCCCATCGCCAGCGCATCTTCCGGCGTGACCACGCCGATGCCGACGGTCCGCTGTTTCCAGATACGGTTATCGGTCAGCAGCGTTTCGTATTCGTCGACATAGCCCGGGAAGCGGTTCGTGAACGCCTCCAGGAAGTCCAGCAGCGAACCCTGGCGGTGTTCGTTCAGGCGGTCGATGTCCTTCTGGCTGCGGATCGACGACGGACGGTGCTTCGGCATCGCGTCCGGCAGGTCGCGGTACACGCCGCCCGGGCGGTAGTAGGCCGCGTGCATGCGCGCGCCGGACACCGCTTCGTAGCAGTCGAACAGGTCTTCGCGATCGCGGAAGCAGTACAGGAACGGGCCCATCGCGCCAACGTCCAGCGCGTGCGCGCCCAGCCACATCAGGTGGTTCAGGATGCGGGTGATCTCGTCGAACATGACGCGGATGTACTGTGCACGCAGCGGCACGTCGATGCCCAGCAGCTTCTCGATCGCCAGCACGTAGCCGTGCTCGTTGCACATCATCGACACGTAGTCGAGACGGTCCATGTACGGCACGGACTGCAGGTAGGTCTTCTGTTCGGCCAGCTTCTCGGTGGCGCGGTGCAGCAGGCCGATGTGCGGGTCGGCGCGCTGGATGACTTCGCCGTCCAGCTCCAGCACCAGGCGCAGCACGCCGTGCGCTGCCGGGTGCTGCGGACCAAAGTTCAGGGTGTAATTCTTAAGCTCAGCCATTATTTCGTCCCGTAGGTTTCTTCGCGGATCACGCGCGGGATGTTCTCGCGCGGTTCGATCGTCACCGGCTGGTAAATCACGCGTTTCTGTTCTGGGTCGTAGCGCATCTCGACATAGCCCGTGATCGGGAAGTCCTTGCGGAACGGATGGCCGATGAAGCCGTAGTCGGTCAGGATGCGGCGCAGGTCGCCGTGGCCGTCGAACAGGATGCCGAACAGGTCAAACGCTTCGCGCTCATACCAGTTGGCGGCGCGCCAGATACCGGTGACCGATTCGACCAGCGGCATGTCGTCGTCGAGGCAGAACACGCGCACGCGCACGCGCCAGTTGTGCTCGAGCGACAGCAGGTGGGTCGTGACGGCGAAACGCGGGCCGTCCCAGGTCCCTTCCCCATATTGGGAATAATCCACGCCGCACAAGTCGATCAGTTCTTCGAACTTGAGCGCCGGATTGTCGCGCAGGGCCTGCATCGAAGCGAGATAGTCGGCGGCCTTGACCACCACAGTCACTTCGCCCAGCGCCGAACTGATGGCAGCGCCCTCGCCCAGTGCATTTTTCAGGGCGAGTTCAAGGGTTTCGAGTTTAGTCGTCATGG
>DASVVD010001046.1:0-6863 GCA_036386715.1 Pseudoduganella sp. | reverse complement strand
CGCCGCGCTGGCAGCCGCCGGGATGGCGACGCTGGATGCGCCGGGCCGGATCGATGCCATTATTGCGCCTGGGTCGGTCGATGAACTGCGCACTTGCCTGGCGATTGCAACGCGGTACCGTGTTCCCGTTTATCCCGTCAGTGCGGGCAGGAACTGGGGATTCGGATCGAAGCTGCCGCCGTGTGGTCACTGCGTGCTGCTGGAACTGCGTCGCCTGAATGACATCGTCTACTTTGATGAGGAACTGGCGATCATCGCCATTCAGCCGGGCGTCACGTTCAGGCAGATCGCGGCATTTCTGGCCAAAAGAAGATCGAAGCTGTTCATGCCTGTAATCGGCGGGTCCCCGGATGCCAGCGTGATCGGAAACGCGGTCGAACGTGGTTCAGGTATAGGGCCGTCGGCGGAACGCGCCAATGCCATCAGTGGCCTCGAAATCCTGACGCCGAATGGGCACACCCTGCGCACCGGCTTTACCCGGTTCGAACACGCGCGCACGGCGCGGCTGGCACGGCATGGCGTGGGCCCGGCGCTTGATGGTTTGTTCCTGCAATCGAACCTTGGAGTTGTGACAGAACTTAGTTATTGGCTGACAGCACGCCCTGAAATACTGTCCCTCTACCAAGGGCAGGCACCGGACATCCACACGCTGGGGAAGGCGATCGACGCCTTGCGACCGCTGATTTTGAGTGGCGCGATCGGGCCTTGTGCAATCACTTTCTGGAACATCTTCAAACTGCGTGCCCGCCAATTCCAATATTCACCGCTACATGCGATCGCGGATCCCGCCTGGTTTGCTTCCGTCGCGTTGTACTCGTCCAGCATCAGCGCTGCTGCCACCGCCACCTCTGCGATCAGGGCCTGTCTCGATGGCATCCTGACTGATGGCACGGTCCGCTGCATCGACCAGACCGCGATGACGGAGCAAGAAGCGATGTTTGTCGGAGTACCGAATGCCGGCAACGTCGGCAGCACGTATTGGCGCAAGAACATGGCGGTTCCACCGAATGCCGACCCCGACCGGGACCGCTGCGGTCTGATCTGGCTCTGCCCAACATTGCCGTTCCTGGCTCCCGACTGCGCGGCGGCGATTGGGATGATCGAGTCCACATTTGCCAGATACGATTTCGAACCTAATATCGGCTTCAATGTGCTCAACGCGAGAACGCTGGATTTCTTCGTTGTGATTGCCTATGACCGGGATGTCGCAGGCGATGATGAGCGCGCCATGGCATGCCACGACGAGTTACTGGAAAACCTTATCGCGCACGGATATCTTCCATCACGACTCGGCATCCATTCGATGGCATCGTTACCCGGCACCAATGACGATTCAAACGCCTTCCTCGATGCCATCAAACAGATCGCCGACCCGGCAAATATCCTGTCACCCGGCCGATACAGTACGCGCGGTTTATGCCAGCCATGCAGCGCTAGCATATTTTAATGCACGGGCTTGATCTTCAGGTCTTTTGCCAGCGTGAATTTTCCGGCGCAGCAGGCCCGTCTTCACTGAACAATCCGGCAGCACCTCGCCATTGATGTTGCTGGAGCAAAAACACGGTTTCATGCTTTCGGATGGCAATCGCGCTGTGCTAAGCGGGCAGCACCAGACAATGTCTGCTACAGGTCGTTCGGCGATCACGGAAGTCTTCAAGCAGAACCCTGGGTGCCATTGACACCCAAACATTGCCGTGTGTTCCAATCTGACAAGCATGACCGCTCCAGCGGTACGTCTGCGGTAAACATCGAAACAGGTGATCTCATGAACGCTTTTTGCACCACAACCGATACGCCACTCTTCGACCGTCTTGCCGGCAAGCTCACCGCTTCCGCTGACGGATGGCTCTTGCACGAAGGCGGGCTCCAACATTCCTTGCGTGAAGATCTGGCCCATCTATTCCATGCCTGCAACGGCCTGAAGATCGAACAGTTCCTCGGTGATTGCCCGACCGCGCTGCACTACGGGCTGCCGGACACCTTCGGCCTGTCGCCGCAGTCGACAGCCAACCTGGCACGCTGGGAAATGGTCGTGGCAAAAGCCATCAGGCTGTATGAACCGCGGCTGACAAACGTCCAGGTGCACATCACGCAGGACGATAGCCGGCATACCGCGGCCCGCATCGACATCGAAGCCGTGGTCGCCCTCGGCTGGCACCTGTGCCATGTGCACTTCCACGTGGTCCACCACGACCGGCCATCACGCATCGCCGACGCCGCGTAAGCACACTGGAGCGAACACCATGGGAACTGTCGCATCGCTTTTCGAGGGCACGGATGAGCAGCTGTTTGTCATCCCCACAGCAGACGGCAATGGCTTGGTTGTCGCCTGACTAGCGCTGGTTCAGTTCTGTCAGGCAGACCCCGGATTGCATCACGCAATCAAGTGAAGCAGGCCGACGCATTCCGGATGTCGCTTGCGATATGATAAAAGCACTTCGCTATAAAAGCACTTCGCCATCGATCCCGGACCTGCGCATGGACAACAGCCCTTCATCGACTCTTGCCGCGCTCAAGGACAAGATTATTTCTCAGTGGCAGTTCCGGGCCAGGGCGTCGATCGCCGATGCGAACGCGCTGGCCGAGCCGATCCTGGTCGATACGCTGCCTGTCTACCTGGACAAGCTCATCGATGCGATTGAAGGCAGCAAGCCCTTTGCGACCGCCGATACCACGCAGAGCCTTGCGCATGGGCGCGAGCGTGCATTGATGACGGATTTCTCGTGCGCGCAGGTCATCCACGAATTCCAGTTGTTGCGCAAGGTGATCCTCGATTTCGCCCGGTGCCAACAGCTTGGCCTGAGTCCGCGCCAGGTCGAGATACTCGACGCTTCGATCGATGTGTCGATCCGTGAATCGGCCCACGCATTCTCCGAATCCCAGCGGCACCAGACAATCGACTTCATTTCCAGCTTCATGCACGATCTGCGCAATCCCTTGCATGTCGCGTCGGTCAGCGCCCAGCTCCTGGCCGCCAAGGATCTTCCTGCGGACGTGCGTGTGTCGGTCGCGCGCATCGACAGCAAGCTGCGCGCTGCCGGGGAACTGATCGACAGCTTGCTCGATACGACGACATCGGGCCGTGCCGGCAAGATGCGGCTCGAGATCGGACCGGTGAACATGACCGAGCTCGCCAGGGAGGTGGCCGACGCCACCGAATTGCCGGACCAGCCGGTTACGGTGACCGGAGAGTTGGTCGAGGGCTACTGGTGCAGGGTCTCGCTGCGGCGGGCAATGGAAAACCTCGTCACGAATGCGCAGAAATACGGCAGAAGGAACACGCCGATCGGCATCCACGTCGAAAGGATCGACGCACGTGCCCTGGTCTCGGTGCACAACGATGGCGAGCCGATCGACAAGGCCGACATGAAGAAACTGTTTTCAGGTTACCGCCACCTGACGACGACGCCGGTACGCGGCTGGGGACTGGGCCTTCCGTTCGTCCAGCAGGTCGTGGAAGCGCATGGCGGCAGCATCATCGTCGACAGCGATGCGGCATCGGGAACGACATTCCGGATATCGATCCCGCTGGATGGCCGGCAATTCAATGCTGGCTCGACCGACCAGGCGGCCATGTAAATTCCGCCGGTCACGCTCGACCTCGCCCCGCAACAGCCCCTACCTGCCGTCCTGCGGCGGCCCATCGACCCGTGCCAGTTCGATCGATCCCTCCGCCGGCCCGTGTTCATCAAGCGCCGCCATCACGTCACCCGCCGTTCCGGCCAGCCGCGTCACGATGCGCGCCTGGTTCCGCCCCTGCGACTTGCCCTGGTATAGCGCCCAGTCGGCCAGCCGCACCGCGCCTTGCCAGTCGGTACGGTCATCGGCAACGCCCGCGCACGGCAGCCATGCGACGCCAGCGGTCACAGTGACGGGAACCTTGCAGGCGGGGGTGTCGACCGGGGCTGTGCCCACCGAGTCGAGTACCCGCTTGACCAGCGTGGCCACGTGCTCCGTGTCCGTTCCGGGGGCATAGATCAGGAATTCCTCGCCGCCCCAGCGCAATACCATGTCGGTGTCGCGCACGGCGCCGAGCAGGCGGCGGGCTGTTTCCACGAGCACGGCATCGCCCACGCCGTGGCCCCAGCGGTCATTGATGGCCTTGAAATGGTCGATATCGAGCAGCACGAAACAGTCGACGCCTTGCGCCGTGTTGGCGCGGCGGTCGTCCTTGCCGTGCTCCGCGCGGATGCGCATCCGGTCGAGGAACGAGCGCCGGTTGTGCAGGCCGGTCAGCGAATCGCGCGTCGAATGGAATTCCAGCTGGGTGTTGAGCTGCTTGAGCTGTGCATTGCTGCGTGCCGTGCGCCGGTACAGCGCGAAGACAGCGATGCCGGCCAGCACGGTCAGTACGGCGGCGAAGATGGTGGCGATCTGCGCCGTACGGCGGCTGCCGAGCTCCGCATCCTTCAGCTGGTTCTCCCGTTGCAGCAGCGCGATCTTGCGGGTGCGCTCGTTGGCATCGAACTGCTCCTGCAACGCGGCGATGGCCCGGTCGCGGGCGAGCCGCCCACTGTCGAGCTGGAGCGTTTGCTGCTCGCGGACGGTTGCCAGCGCCGGCATGTACTGGCCAGCCTGCTCCAGCATGTGGCTTTTTTCGTCCAGCATCGCTTCCAGGTCCGCCGTGGCCCCGGATTCGCGCAGCTGGGCGATCACTTCGTCGGTGTACGGCATACCCGCGGCGATCCGGCCTTGACCCATCAGCGCGAAGCCGAGGTTGGCCTTGGCCATCATGACCAGGCCCTGGTCCTTGACCTTGCCGGATGCGGCCAGTGCCTGGCGCGATTCGATTTCCGCGCGCGGGTAATCCTTCTGCCGCAGGAAGAAGTCGGCGAGATTGCCGCGGACGGCCGCCTCGAGCCCGGCCAGCCGCGCCTGCCGGGCTATGGCCAGCGCCCGCTGGAATGCGGCAAGGCCGTCATCGTTGCGGTCCACCCTGATCAGCGCGAGCCCGCGCGTAAAGTGCAGTGATGCCATGGTAGCGGTCGGCACGCCGGGTTCCGCCAGACCCTGCTGCGTGGAGGCGACCGCTTTCTCCGGATGGCCGGAGTTGACATAGACCTGGGCGATGCGTGCGTGCAGCAGGGCGCGCTGGTCGCCTGCGTCGGGCGCATCCTGCAGCAATTCCATGGCTTGCAGGTAGGCGGCCAGTGCCTTGTCGAACCTGGCCTTGTTGTTGAAGATGTCGCCCTGCACGGTCCGGATCGCGACGTTGAGCACCACCGGCGCGTTGTTCGGCACCTGGGCCAGGACCCTGTCGAGGGTCGCCTGGGCATCGTCCGGGCGGTTCTGGTCGAGCAACCGGCGCACTTCGCCGAGCCGCGCCCGTGCCGCGGTTGCAGTATCCCGGTGGGCGATGGCCAGCTCGAGCACCGTGCGTTCCACCGCGTATGCCTGGTCGAGCTGGCCCGAGTCCTCGCGCAGCCGTACTTCCGTGCGCAATACCTGCTGGCGCAGGTCGTACGGCAGATCGTCGCCCAGCCCGGCACGCAGGACTTCCAGCCTGGCGAGCGCCTCATGGGTGGACCGTTGCGACAATTGGCCAATCGCCTGCAATTCCGACCGCACCCGTTCGCCACTGAACGGGGCTGCCGACGCCGGCGCCCCAAGCAGGGAAACGGTCAGGGCAACGCACGTGGCGAGACGGACGATAGGCGGCATTGGCAGATTGGTGGGGAAATGCAGTCCATTATGGAAGGAAAGTATGGTTGCAACAAGGAAATTATGAGCGGTAGCGGTCATGTCCGCTTGCTGACGCGCACGCGCAACGCGCCGCGCCGTTGGACGGTCCCGTGCCCTCACGTAACGGCTTCCGGTACCGCGACTGCGGTCCTGGCTGGACGACTGGCCGGGTTGATGCGTGGCCTGGGCAGGTGGCCGACATCCGCAAGGATTGCCAATATGTTGCTTTCAAAATACAGATATTGCGCTAAGTCTTGACGGTCGAGTTAGGCTAGTGGAAAATTCCATGGAGCAATTTATCTTCCATTCTTCAACGATGGCGACGGACTTCCGAATGAAGTTTCGGCACGTTGAAGACGGCTCGGAGGCCCTGCGTTCAGCGATGGAGGCAGACCACCCCACGATAGCTGGCTACCTGGCCGGACTCGCAGGGGATCCCACCCGGCCAGCGGCTGGCGTAACCCCGCCTGGCCAACTGCATCGCGCCCCAGTCTTAACCCATAACCAAGCACCCTGCAAGAAAACTGATCATGCGTCTGCACGCCCACGAACCCGCATTCCAGGCCGCGTTGCGCCTGCGTCCCCCTGGCAACACCGAATCACCCGACATACTGCTCGACGGCGTAAAACAGCGCGACGTCATCATGGCTGACGAAGTGGCCGGCGTGGTCCACCGCTACAAGCCCGACACGCTTGGTACGTGGATCGTCATGCCGGAGGGCGAGGAACATGAAACCGAGACGGTGCACGGCTCGGTGCGGATTATCCTGCCCTCGTGGTGGCGGCATGCATGACCGCAGCGACAGCCGGGCATTCCTGCGCCGCGCTGTGCTGCGCAGTGGTGACGCGTGATCGGGCAGGCAAATCCTAAAGAATTTCGGGGATAGATGCGGGCCACATGCTTGGTCCACCGTCATCGATCCTCGCGTAGATCAAGGAACTGCTGACGGGTGCCTACGAGGAGCGTGAGCGACAGCTAGCGGCTGCGTGGAAAGAGCGCGGGGCTGCAGACCGTGCCGCTGGCGGGAAGTCGCCGAGCAGATCCAGCACTACCAGACACATCGGTCCACCGTATCGAACGTGATGGTCTGACAGTCCCGAGCACTTTTAACCGATGGGCTGGAAAACTGGCGCGCCCTAGCTTCGCAGCGTGCATAGTTAAGCCATTTGCAGATTATTTG
>DASVVD010001045.1:0-2937 GCA_036386715.1 Pseudoduganella sp. | reverse complement strand
AGAGGGCCGCAACTTCGCCGCCCGGCATGCCGAGGCGATTTTCACGGAAGGCTCGTCCTTCGAGGGCTCGAAGGCATATTATGACGACATCAAGGCGCGCGCGGCAGGGTTTGGCCGCGATCCGGGCCGGCTGGCCGTGCTGCCGGCCTTGCGCGCCATCGTCGGCCGCACGGACGAGGAAGCCGAACGGCTGTACGGCGAGGCGGTGAGCCTGATCCGCATCGAGGATGCGCTGGTGGCGCTGGCACGGGGCTTCAACGAGCACGACCTCACGCAATACCCGCTCGACGGACCGTTCCCGGACATCGCCTCGTACGGCGCGCAGAGCAACCGCAGCACGTCGGAGCGCATCGTCAACACGGCGCGCGCCGAGAACCTGACGCTGCGGCAGGCGGCGCTGCGCTTCGCCAGCCCGCGCCGCGAGTTCGTCGGCACCGGCGTGCAGGTCGCCGACGCGATCACCCGCTGGTTCGACGGCGGCGCGGCCGACGGCTTCATCTTCTTCGAGACGCTGCCCCGCCAGCTCGACGCCTTCGTGGCCGAAGTGGTGCCGGTGCTGCAGGAGCGCGGCCTGTTCCGCCGCGATTACGAACACCGCACGCTGCGCGGCAACCTGGGCCTCGACGTGCCGGAAAACCGCAATACGCAGGCACGCCGGCAACAGGCCGCGTAAGGGAAAACATCATGACGACACCTAACTTATCCGCACCGTTGCCGTTCCCGCTGCGCGATTTCGTGGCCGGCTTCGACGTGCTGCTGGAAAGCGGCGCCGATGAACCTTCGATCGTCGCACGCGGCAGCGCGCTGCTGCGCGAACTGCTGCAAAGCGACGACTGGCTGCCGGCCGAAGCGGCGCAGCCCGACCCGCAATACTACCGGCAGTACCTGCTGTACCGGGATCCTGGCGCGCGCTTTTCCGTCGTCAGTTTCGTCTGGGGGCCGGGCCAGTCCACGCCTATCCATGATCACACCGTGTGGGGGCTCGTCGGGCTGCTGCGCGGTGCCGAGGTATCCCAGGCCTGGCAGCGGCTCGACGACGGCACACTGGTGGCGGACGGCCCGCCCGAGCGGCTGGAGCCAGGCACGGTGACGGCGGTTTCGCCGTCGCTGGGCGACATCCACCAGGTAGCCAATGCTTATGACGACCGGGTGTCCATCGGCATCCACGTGTATGGCGCCGATATCGGCGCCGTGGACCGCTCGGTGTACACCAGGGAAGGCGGCCGCAAGCCTTTCCGCTCCGGCTATGCCAACGCGGCATGATCCACTGAACCGACCACTGAAGGACAACATGACCACCCAAAACCAGGAGACCAGCGTGCGCGCATTCCCCCTCCGCACTTACCAGGAAGTCCGCCAGGCACTGCTGGCCGGCCGCGAGATCGCGCTGCTGGACGTGCGCGAGGAAGACCCGCACGCGCAGGAACACCCGCTGTTCGCGGCCAATTTCCCGTATGGCCGCATCGAGCTCGACGCGTGGACCAGGCTGCCGCGCCGCGATGTGCCGGTCGTCGTACTGGATGGCGGCGAAGGCCTGGCGCCCGCCGCCGCGGCCCGGCTGCGCGAACTCGGCTACACCGATGTGGCGTTGCTCGATGGCGGCGTGGCCGGCTGGCGCACCGCCGGCGGCGAACTGTTCCGCGACGTGAACGTGCCCAGCAAGGCGTTCGGCGAACTGGTGGAAGCCAAACGGCACACGCCGTCGCTGTCGGCCCAGGAAGTGCAGGCACTGATCGACAGCCGTGCCGACATCGTGATCCTCGATGCGCGCCGCTACGACGAATACCAGACCATGAGCATTCCCGGCAGCACCAGCGTGCCGGGTGGCGAACTGGCACTGCGCGCCCGCGAGCTGGCACCCAACCCGGCCACGCAGGTGATCGTCAACTGCGCCGGCCGCACCCGCAGCATCATCGGCACGCAGTCGCTGATCAACGCCGGCTTGCCAAATCCGGTAGCTGCGCTGCGCAACGGTACCATCGGCTGGACGCTGGCCGGCCAGAAGCTGGAGCACGGCCAGTCGCGCCGCCACCCGCCTGCGACGGACGCCAACCGGGCCAAAGCCGCGGAAGACGCCCGCGCGCTGGCCGACCGGGCCGGCGTGCGGCGGCTCACCGCGGACAGCCTCGCGCAGCTGCGCGCCGATACGGCCCGCACCACGTATTACTTCGACGTCCGCACACCCGAGGAATACGCCGACGGCAGCCTGCCGGGCTTCCGTTCCGCGCCCGGCGGCCAGCTGGTGCAGGAAACCGAGCAGTTCGCCCCGGTGCGCGGCGCCCGTTTCGTGCTGGCCGACAGCGACGGCGTGCGGGCCAACCTCACCGCATCGTGGCTGCGCCAGCTGAACAACGAGGTGCACGTGGTCGATGGCCTGGTGCCGGCTGATTTCGGCAGCGCCGCGGCCTGGCAGGCCGAGGTGCCAGCACCGCCGGCCGTCGAGGAAGTGGATACGGCCACGCTGGCCCGCTGGCTGGACGACAACCCGCAGGCCACCGTGGTGCTGGACTTCACCAGCGGCGGCAATTACGTGAAGCGGCATATCCCGGGCGCCTACTTTGCCTTGCGCTCGCAGCTGAAGGAAGTGCTGGCCGCCGTGCCTGCGGTGGCGCAGCGCCTGGTGCTGACCTGCGGCAGCAGCCAGCTTGCCCGCTACGTAGCCGGCGACCTGCAGGCGCTCACGGCTCTGCCTGTGCTGGTGCTGGCTGGCGGCACCGCCGCCTGGATCGGCGGCGGCCTGCCGGTGGAGGCGGGCGCCACCCGGCTTGCCTCGCCACTGATCGACCGCTACCGCCGCCCGTATGAGGGTACCGACAACCGGCAGGAGGCCATGCAGGCCTACCTGGACTGGGAGTATGGGCTGGTGGACCAGCTGGCGCGGGATGGGACGCACGGGTTCCAGGTGCTTTGATTGATATGGGGCGCTGTTCGTGATCG
>DASVVD010001044.1:0-14599 GCA_036386715.1 Pseudoduganella sp. | reverse complement strand
GGTCAGCGTGCGGACGTTGGCGGCGGCCCGGATGTAGTTGCCGCGGCGGCGCGGGCGCAGCTGGGCAACGAGAGCAACCAGTGCGGCCACCCCCGT
Organism: Pseudoduganella sp.; assembly: GCA_036386715.1. Lineage (GTDB taxonomy): Bacteria > Pseudomonadota > Gammaproteobacteria > Burkholderiales > Burkholderiaceae_D > Rugamonas. The sequence continues at coordinate 14,503 of DASVVD010001044.1, read as the reverse complement.
GGTGTGTTCGTCGATGCTGTCGAGGATGGCAAGCATGGGGCAATTCGGGAGGAAAGACCACAGTATACCGCTCATCCATAGCCGGTCTGTTCGGTAGCGAACATGAGTTTGGTGCTTTGCACCATTATTGTTCTTCGCGGAATTAAACAGTTGTTGGCGAAAATAAACTACACCTGCGCGGCAGTTTTTTGTTCACACTTTCACCGTTGAGGTATATGTTTGATACATGGTTTTCTTTTTGTGAGTCGCCGCACAGAGATTGCAGCACGACAGCGGTATGATGGCGACAAGCTTTGGGAAAGCATGCATGGTGGCAGGGCCGAGCCAATCGGTTGATTTACCTGGTCCGCAGGCAGCACCGGCCAGGTAGTGCACTTGACCTAGAGACGCATCATGAATACCAAGTTGATGGCACTGGCCTGCCTCTTCCCGATGGCAGCGCTGGCACAGGAATCTTCCTCGGTCCGCATGTATGGCGTGCTCGATGCGGGCGTCGTGTCCGAGCATGATTGCCCGAACGGCGACTGCCCGAGTACCAAGATTTCACCAGGCGTTTCTACCGGCTCCGTGCTGGGCTTTTCAGGCCAGGAAAACCTCGGCAGCAATACCCGTGCCGTATTTACGCTCGAAGCGGGCGTGCGCAACGATACCGGCCAGTCCGACCAGGGCGGCCGGCTGTTCGGCAACCAGGCCTATGTGGGGCTGGCCAACCGCTGGGGTGCGCTCACGGTGGGGCGGCAATACGACGTGGGCTACGAAACGCTGCTCGAAGTGGCCGACCCGTTCCACGGCGGCACCGCCGGCACGGCAACCAACCTGATCGGCAACGGCAGCAGGCGTTCCGACAACTCGATCAAATACCGCTCCAGCGTGATCCGTGGCTTCTCCGCCAGCGCGATCTACAGCTTCGGCGAATCCGCCTTCAGCACGTCGCGCAACCGCGCCTATGGCGCCACGATCGGCTACGAGGGCGGCCTGTTTTCGCTGCGTGCCGCGCACCAGCGCAAGAACAACATGCTGCAGGCCGCGGGCGCCACGTCGCCGGTCGACCTGTCGGCCCGCAACTCGCTGATCGCCGCCAACATGCACCTGTCGAAGCGGGCCACCGTCTATGCGGCGTATGCTGTCAACAAGGGCGTCGGCAGCTCGCCGTGGGACCAGGATAATCCGTATGGCGCGCTGGTGCTGGCATCGCCCTCCACGCGCAGCAACGATGCGCTGGCCGGCGTGTCGTATTCGTCCGGCGCTGCCACCTACATGGTCTCGTATATCCGCAAGGACGACCGCTCGCTGGCCAACCAGGATGCCGACCAGGTTGCCGTGGGCATGACCTATGCCATGTCGAGGCGCACCGCGTTCTATGCCGCCTACGCGAAAATCAAGGACCATAACGGCGCGCCTTACACGGTGGGCAATTTCAGCGAACAGGGCAAGGGGCGCGGCGCGGTCAATTTGGGATTGCGGCACGCGTTCTGAGCACCTGGGCGGCAGCCGGGGGCTGTCGGCACCATGGTCGGCCGCTATTCATCCTGTGCTCGCATGCGTCCTCTGCTCGCATGCGTTCCATGTCCGCGATAAGTGCTGTGTCCCGGATACGTTCTGTGTCCCGATACGTTCTGTGTCCCGATGCGTTCCGCGGTGCGGATCGGCTGCAAAAAAACGGCGCCACGCGGCGCCGTTTTTTTTTGACAGGCGGGCAGGGTGCCCGCTATTGCAGCGGCGGCGTGCTGCCGCAATCCGATGCCAGCCAGCGGCCCATGCTTTCCACCGTCATCTGCTGGGCCTTGCCCTGCACCGTGCTGTCGACATTCATGCGCATCGAGTAGCCGCTGTCGCCATCGTAGATCACCTGGCCGGTGCCGGAAGACTGCGGCTTGCTGCATTTGAATGCCACGTTCATACCGCCGGGCACCGGTGTCTGCGTGGTGCTGCACTGGCCCGGCTGGCCGGCCGGCAGGCGCGGGTTGTCGGCCTGTTCCTTCGTGAGGCAGAAGTTCACCTTCACGCCGCCACCTTCGGCCAGTTCCATCTTCACGCCATGCTGCGCCAGCATCTGGTCGATGGCACGCCGCTGGTCCGGCGGCAGCGTGGCCATCTGCTGCTGGGCCAGCGCCAGCGCCTGCATCGTTTCCGGGTTGGCGGCGGCGACCTTGCTGGTCATTTCCCACAACCCCGGCTTCAGGGCGGCAGCGTGGGCTGCCCCCATGCAGGCGGCCGAGACGGAAGCGGCAACGACGATGGCAAACAGGCGTGGCGTGTTCATCAGGTTCTCCGGGGTCAGGAACGCGGTGCGGGTTCGGCCACGTAGATTTCCACGCGGCGGTTACGGGCGCGGCCCGAGTTGTCGTCATTCGAGGCGATCGGCTCGCGCGAACCGCGGCCCTCCACCACCACGCGCGTTGGCGAAACGCCGCGCGAGGCAAGGTAGTCGCGCGTGTGCGACGCCCGTTCCACCGACAGTGGCTGGTTGACCGAGTCGGAGCCGGTGCTGTCCGTGTGGCCGATGATCGTCACGGTGGTGGCCGGATTTTCCTTCAGCGTGGTGGCGAAGCGTTCCAGGATCGGACGGAAATTGTCCTTGATGTCGGCGCGATTGGTGTCGAACGAAATGTCGCTTGGAATTTCCATGCGCAGCCGGTTGTCGGCGGTCTGCGAGACCTGCACGCCGGTGCCGGCGGTGGCCTGTTCCATGGCCTGTTTCTGGCTTTCCATCCGTTTCGACCAGATGTTGCCGGCAACGGCGCCGACTGCCGCGCCCAGCACGGCACCGCCGGCCGCGCGGCCGCCGCCGCCGTGGCTGGTCGAAGCGCCCAGGATCGCACCGAGGCCGGCACCGATGCCGGCGCCGGTGGCGGTGCCGCGCTGTTCGGTATTCATGTCGGCGCAGCCGGTGGCGGCAAAGGTGATTGCCACGGCCACCGTGACGGCCATGGACTTGCGCATTGCGTGGGAAATATTCATGATTTTTATCCTCCTGGTCTTTGCATTTTAGTACCCCGGTTGCAGAAGCAAAGGTCTGCAGCTTCAGGATAGCAGCGCAGCATAACAGCGTGGCAACCCGTGCGGGAGATCGGCAGAGTGCCGGCGCACAAAAGGCTGCGTGCAAAAGCAAAACGGCGCTGCAGGATCTGCAGCGCCGTTGTCGTGTCCGTTAACGCTACAGGCCTCGTCCGCTGATGAGGCGCAGCAGGATCATGATGACCGCAACGACCAGCAGGATATGGATGAAGCCGCCGATGGTGTACGAGGTCACCAGGCCCAGCAGCCAAAGGATAATAAGTACAACGGCAATGGTATAAAGCATGATCGTATCCTCTCGTCTCGGGTTTATATATCGGGCTCGCGCCGTCATGGGTTCAAGTATGCGACCGACCCCCTCGGCCTTCTGTACGCTGCCGTACAAACTTACCATTTTTTCATGACTTTTTTGATTCCTGGCCGGGCATAGCCAGGTACGGCAGAAAAAAAACCCCGCACGATGGCGGGGCCGAAGAAGAGTAACGGTTCAGCGCGACTGCAGGATGCCTTCCACGACCTAGACCTGGTCGCCACCACGCCACACCGGCGAGTCGGTATAGAAGGTGCGCAGTTCGCCATCGTGCATGCGCACCACGACTTCATAGTTGCGCTTGCCTTTCAGCTTTCCTTCCACCTGGTTGCCCACCACCGCACCGCCGACCGCGCCGGCAATCGTGGCCAGATCGCGGCCGCGGCCATCGCCGACCTGGCGGCCCAGCAGCCCGCCCACGACAGCGCCGCCGGCCGCGCCCATGCCGCTACCCTCGGCGCGTGTCTTGCCTTCTTTCACGGATTCGACAGTGCCGCACTCGTTGCAGATGGCAGCGGCGCGTTTTGCTTCGGTCGCCCTGGCATGTGCCCGTTCGCGTTCGCGTTCGCGCTGCAGCGTCTTGTCTCGCGCCGGTGTGGTGATGCGGTCGTCTTCGGCCGGCACCACCGGGGAAGCCACCGTGCCGGAGCCACCGCCGCTGCCGCCGATCGAGCTGCCGGACGTGGTCACATCCTTTGCCGGTACGCCATTGATCGTGCCGGCGCCCGCTGCGTACTGGCTCGACTGCGTGGCCGGCGTCGGCGGCACGACGGGCGCCGTGGCGAGCTGCTCGGCTGCCGGCGTCATGAGGTTGCCGGGCCGACCGGCCTGCGAATAAGAGGGCAGCCAGCCCATCAGCGCGGCAATGCCCACGCCGCAAAAGAGGATCAGCACGATGGCCGCGATGATGAAGACAGCAGGCACGTTCTGCTTGCTGGGAGGGGTGCTGGGATGGTTCATGACGGGTGTCCTGTTGATGTTGTGGCGGCCGGTGCCGGCGCGATGAAACGATTGTCCTGCCGCACCGGCAGGTGTTCCGTGCGTCACCGTACATACACTCCCGTAAGAAAAAGTTAATCTAATTTCTAGTGAATCAACTGGCAACGGCGTGGCAAATAAAAGCGCTGGATTTTCGTGTCAGGCTAGGCGCAAATGCTCCGGCATAGCCTGCTATGGCGGAGTATTTGCAACAACGTCTGGCGCGAAAATACGCGCTTTTATGCCGCGATCAGTGCCAGGGGATCCACTTGATGTGCACATGCCAACCAATCAGCCCAACATGAACCTGAACTTTGACACCGCGCACAGCAGTTCCGCAGCCTTGCCACCGGCGCGCAACCGCCTGCTGGCAAGCCTGCCGGAGGACGATCTGGCGCAACTCGAAGCCCTGTGCGAAACGGTCGAGGCCGACGTGGGCGAAGTGCTGTACGAACCCGGGCTGCCGATCCATTACATTTATTTTCCTATCGATGCGCTGGTCTCGCTGCTGGCCGTGGCGGAGGGCAGGATGACGCTCGAAGTCGGCTCGGTGGGCCGCGAAGGGATGCTCGGCACTTCGGTCGCGCTGGGCCACCGGCAGGCGCAGGTGCGCGCCGTGGTGCAGCGCGCCGGCAGCACGCTGCGCATGCGTGCCGAAGACTTCCGCGCCGAGTTTGCCCGCATGGAATCGCTGCAGCACCTGCTGCACCGCTATACCGATACGCTGCTGGCGCAGGCGATCCAGATTGCCGTATGCAGCCGCTTCCATGTGCTGGAAGCCCGGCTCGCGCGCTCGCTGCTGATCACGCGCGACCGCCTGCAATCGGAAAAATTCCACCTCACGCACGAGTTCCTCGCGCATGCCCTGGGCGTGCGGCGCGTCGGCGTCACCAAGGCCGCCAGCGCGCTGCAGAACCAGAAACTGATCACTTACAGCCGGGGCAACATCGAGATCCTCGATTCGACCGGGCTGGAAGCGGTTTCCTGCCATTGCTATGAACTGGTCAAGGAGAATGGCGCGATCGGCATGGGCACCGTGTTCGTATAGAACTCGCGTAGTCCAGCTTTCAGGAACAAGGAGCGGAGCCGGGGGAGGGCTCCGTTTTCGTCAGTACCGCAGGCTTGGGGATGGACTGGGAGCGCTTCCAACAACCTCCGGTGACAGCGCCACAAAAAACGGAGCCCGCGGGCTCCGTTGTGGTCAGTACCCGAAAGGCTTAGCGGGTTGGCTTGCTGACCTGGTTGCCGATCACGCCACCCACGGCCGCGCCGCCCACCGTGCCGAGTGCGGAGCCGCCCGACAGGGCGGAGCCGGCCACGGCGCCGACACCCGCGCCGATGGCGGTGTTACGGTCTTGCGAAGACATATTGGCGCATGCCGACAGGCCCAGTACCGAAGCGGCGATGGTGGCACGCATGGCGATTTGTTTGATATTCATGATGTTCTCCTTGATGAGTTTCCGGTGGGGGTGCCGAAGCGGCGATGTAACCTGACCCTGTCACTTGACCTTCAGGTCGTTCCTGACGACTTTCACGCCACCGATGCTGCGTGCTGCCGCCACGGCCTTCTGCGCTTCCTCCGCGCTGGTGGCAAAGCCCGACAGGCGCACTTCGCCGTCATAGGCCTCCACCATGATGTCCGCCGGGTTCAGGCCTGGCTGGTTTGCCAGGCTGGACCGCACGCTGGTGGTCAGCGCGCTGTCGCTCGTTTCAACGCTGGCGGGGGTGGACAGGTCGGTGGATGCACAGGCGACCAGCATTGCCAGGACCATGCCGGAAAGCACGGTCGTCGGGGAAGTCAGATTGTTCATCGCTCGCTCCTCGTTTGACAGGGTGCGGCAGCATGGCCGCACCGATGAAGCAAGCTTATTGAAAACGGTATAAACCGAACTGTTCGCAAACGCACGTAGTAACGGATTGTTACGCAATCGCCGCTTGGCGCCCCTTTGCGTCGAAATCGATGTCGCCTCTGCTGTGTTCGGCGCCCATGTGTCCGGACATGGGCAGTTTTTGTTACCGGTTTTCATCGCTGTGTGCCATATGTGCGGCACCGTACCGATAAGAAGTTGTCCGATCAGCTATAACTTCACCACGTTCTGCAAAATCACATTTCCACCAATTGAGGAGAATAAGAATGCGCCCTCGCTACACCTTGCCGATGCTGCTCGCCACCGCAGCCTTGCTGTCCGCCTGCGCCAGCCAGAAAACGCCGGCCACCGCCGACGTTGCCGTAACCCGTGCTGCCGTTGAAAACGCCGCCCAGGCCGGCGCCGCCGACCTGGCGCCGGCTGAACTGCTGTCAGCTCGCGAGAAGCTGCAGCAAGCCAGCCGCGCGCTGGCCGACAAGGACTACAAGCTGGCTTCCGACCTGTCGCAGCAGGCCCAGGCCGATGCCAAGCTGGCCCAGAGCAAGGCCACCTCGGCCAAGGCCACCGGCGCCGCCAACGAAGTGCAGGAAAATGTCCGCGTGCTGCGCGAAGAACTCGACCGCGCCAACAAAAAATAAGGAAAAGACGTCATGAAACGCACATTCACACCTGTCCTGCTGTCCCTGGCCATTGCCCTGTCCGCCTGCAGTTCGGCGCCACTGACCACCAGCACGCTCGACCAGGCGCGCAGCGACCTCGTTGCTGCGCAAGGCAACAGCGCAGTGACCCAGTATGCAGTCAACGAACTCAAGGCCGCAACAGAGGCGCTGAATGCCGCCAATGCTGCCGCGGCGGATCGCCAGAGCACCGAAAAGGTCGACCAGCTGGCCTATGTGGCCAAGCAGAAGATTGCCACCGTCCAGGAAGTGGCGCGGGCCCGCAAGGCCGAGGTCGACCTGAAGCAGGCATCGCAGCAGCGCGACCAGGTGCGCCTGGAGGCCCGTACCGTCGAGGCGGAGCAGGCCAAGCGCTCGGCTGAGCAGGCTCAGGCTGAAGCGGAGGCGGCACGTGCCCGCGCCGAGCAGGCCACGGCGGCCACGCAGAATGCGCAGCAGCAGAACCAGGCACTGGCGGCGCAACTGGCCGAACTGCAGGCCAAGCAGACCGAACGCGGCACCATCATCACGCTGGGCGATGTGCTGTTCAATGTCGACCAGGCCGTGCTGACCTCGGGCGGGCAGGCCACCGTGCAGAAGCTCGCCACGGTGCTGCGTGAAAACACCGACCGCACCGTGCTGATCGAAGGCTTCACCGACAGCACCGGTTCCACCGCCCACAACCTGGAACTGTCGCAGCGCCGCGCCGAAGCCGTGCGCAGCGCGCTGTCGCAGGCCGGCATCGACCGTTCGCGCGTGGAAGTGCGTGGCTACGGCGAAGCCTATCCGGTCGCCGGCAACGAGTCGGCGGGCGACCGCCAGCTGAACCGCCGTGTCGAGATCGTGCTGTCCGAGCCGGGCAAGCCGATCCAGGCACGCCGCTGATTTTTATTAAGGAACGATCATGTCCGAAACCAATCCCACCCAGGCCAGCGGTATCGATACCGCGGCCATCCGCGCCGCCGCACAGAACCTGTCGGACGGACCGGTCACGGCAGGCTACAAAGGCGACCGTGAAGCCGTACTGAAGATGCTGAACGACGCGCTTGCAACCGAGCTCGTCTGCATCAACCGCTACAAGCGGCATTACTACACCGTCAGCGGCAAGAACAATGCGGCGGTGAAGGCCGAGTTCCTCGAGCACGCCGGCGAGGAAGAGCAGCATGCCGACTGGCTGGCCGAACGCATCGTACAGCTCAATGGCACGCCCGACTACAACCCGGCCACGCTGCACGAACGCAGCCATGCGGAATATGACGATTCGCTGGAAGTGCAATCCATGGTGCGCGCTGACCTGATCGCCGAGCGCGTGGCGATCGAAGCCTACCGGCAGATGATCGAGCAGATCGGCGACACCGATCCGGTCACCCGGCAGCTGCTGGTCAAGATCATGGCGGAAGAAGAAGAGCACGCCGACGATATGCGCGATTTGCTGGAATGACCCTGCCGTTGTAAAGTTGTTACCCATCACTGTGAAAAGGAGCTTATATCATGCTGGAAAATAATATCAGTACCGTTAATAACGACGTCAAGACCCTGGTCAAGGACGCCCAAGCCCTGTTCACTGCCGCCACCGCCCTGACCGGTGAAAAAGCGGAAGAACTGCGCGGCCGTGGCATGCGCGCGCTCGATTCGGCGCTGGTCAAGGCGCAGGATGCACAGGTCAAGGCCGTCGAAACCGGCAAGCAGGTGGCTGCCACCACCGATGTGTACGTGAAGGAAAATCCATGGCGTTCGATCGCCGTCGCAGCCGGCATCGGCCTGCTGGCCGGCGTGATCCTGGGCCGTAAATAAGCGCCCGGTACTTGGAGACGCCATGGAACGCTCCGAGCATACCGAGCCCCACGCCCCCGGCCTGATAGGCTCGGTGTCCGGGCTTGTCAAGACCACCCTGCGCCTCGTCATGTCCCGCGTCGAACTGGCGCTGGCGGAGTTGTCGGAAGTTCGCGATCACCTGGTCAAGCTGGCGGTGCTGTTCGCACTCGCGATCCTTGCCGCATGGTTCGCGATCGCCTTCGGCACCGCCACGCTGGTGTTCCTTGTCTGGGAAACGCTGGGCTGGAAGATCCTGTTGATCCTGGCTGCCGTCTTCGTCGTTGTCGCCATCGCCCTGGTGATGTCGGCCATGAAGCTGATACGTGGCGGGTTCCTGGGGATGCCGGCAACGCTGGCCGAGATCAAGGCCGACCGCGACATGCTTTTGTGAAAGGAATGCGATGAGCGATACGGAACAACGCAAGGTCACGCTGAGCGCCACGAAGGCCCGGCTGATCAAGGAAGGCGAGATGTACCGCCTTGGCGTGCTCGCTGGCAAGCACAACATCACGGAGGCGCTGCATCCCGAGGTGCTGCTGCACAGCGCGGTGGACCTGGCGGTCGGGACGGTGCAAACGCGCCTGGCCGGCGTCATCGGCGGTACCGCGGCAACGGCTGGGGTGGGTGGCCTGCTGGCCAACTACTCGAAGATCATGCCGGTCGCGATGTCGGTGGGCTCGTTCATCAAGCGCAGGCGCCTCGTGAAACCTGCGATCGGCGTGGGCGCCGTACTGGCCGCGATCGGTGCGTGGGTCTACAAGCGCAAGCAAAGCGGCGCGCTGTAACGCACGCCTCCTTCGCCCGAAACGCCGCGTACTCCGCGGCGTTTTTTCGTTGGTAGGAAAAATCTGCAATGGCATGCACTCGGCATCGGCACGCTACAATGCATGCCGATAGTGTCCACATCTGGAGGTACCCCTTGAGCGATTCCGACAGTCATCCGCTGAACCCGAACGGCATGCGCGTGGTGCTGGTGCTGCAGGGCGGGGGAGCGCTGGGTGCCTACCAGGCCGGCGTCTACGAAGCCCTGCACGAGCATGGTCTGGTACCGGACTGGGTGGTGGGCACGTCGATCGGTGCGATCAATGCCGCACTGCTGGCCGGTAACCGCCATGAAAACCGGGTGCAGCGGATCCGGGAGTTCTGGGAACGCATCGCGCAACGCGACCCTGTCAACCCGGCATGGATGACGGAAGCGCAGCGCCGCCAGAACATCCGCATGTCGACGCTGCAGGCAATGGTCTCCGGCATACGCGGTTTCTTCCGGCCCCGCCCGTTCAATCCGTTCGCATTCGGCATGTCGGTCCCGGCCGAACAGGCCAGCTATTACGATACGGACGAACTCAATGCCACGCTCGAGGAACTGGTCGACTTCGATGTGCTGAACAGCGCCGAAGGCATGCGGCTGACCGTCAACGCGCTGCGTGTCGCCACGGGCGGGCTGGTCAGCTTCGACAGCCTCGATGAAGGTCGCATCACCGCCGATCACATCCGCGCCAGCGGCGCACTGCCGCCGGGCTTTCCGGCCGTGCGCATCGGTGGCGAGCTGTACTGGGATGGCGGCCTGTATTCGAATACCCCGCTGCAGACCGTGCTCGACGATACCCGGCGCCCGGTCGATACGCTGTGTTTCATGGTGGACCTGTGGAGCGCGCAGGGGCCGGAGCCCGATACGCTCGAGGAAGTGCAGACGCGCCTGAAAGACGTGACATTCGCATCGCGCTCGCAGCGCCACCTGGACGATTACGTGAAGATGCGCCGGCTGCAGCAGAAGCTGCGCGAGCTGTATGCGTCGATACCGCCGCAACAGCGCAATGCCCGGCATGCGCACGACCTGGCCGACCTGGGCTGCGATACCACGCTGCACGTGGTGCGCATACCGTATGCCGGCCACGACTGGCACATGCCGCTCAAGGACATCAACTTCTCCAGGGGTTCCGTGGAATGGCGCTGGAGCCAGGGCTATGCCGACGCGCAGCGCGCGGTCAGTGCCGCCGGCTGGCTCGCGTTCGTGTCGGAAGACACGCCGCTGGTGGTGCACGATCTGCCGCCGCAGCCCGATTCGCCGGCCACGGGCACGGTGCAGCTGCCGCTCGGCCGCAAGGAAGCGGTGCGCTGAGCGCCCGCTCCGCTGCAACCCCGGCGCTTATTCCGAGGGTCCGGCCGTTTCGTGCACGCCGCCCATCGTGTTCGACTGCGCCACGAGGGCATCCACATTGGCCATGTCCCGGGTATAGGTTTCACGAGCTTGCTGCACGCAGCCTTTGCGCTCGTTCGCGGCCGTTTTTTTGCAGTCGTTCAGCGCTTCGTTCAGTGCCGCGCCGATCTCCTTGCGCTTGGTGGCAACCTGCGCCTGCATGCTGGCGTCGCCCTTCAGCCAGCGCGCCGGCTCGCCGCCGGTAATTTCCTGTTGCTGGTGTTGCACCACGGCCGGCGGCGTGCTTTGCGCCAGGGCCGCGCCCGCAGTGCCACACAGGCAGGCGCCAAGCACGGCACCTGCCCTGATCTTGCGCATGATCCTGTTCATGATGGCTCCCGAATGAAATCGGGGCGCACGCGGCGCCCCGTCTGTCGCTTACAACCTGCCTGTCAACAACATGATCAGCAGGACCACGACGATCAGGCCGGCCAGGCCGCTCGGGGCATAGCCCCAGTTCCTGCTGTGCGGCCAGGTCGGCAGTGCGCCGATCAGGACGAGGACCAGGATAATCAGAAGAATGGTGCCCATGGAGTGCTCCTTGTATTGGTAGGTGGCTTATTGATTATGAAATGCTGGTATAAATTGTGTGCATAAGCAGCGTGCATGAGCAGCGCGGTACGAACAGCGTGGCATGCATTGCCTGCATGGCTTGCGGACCTCGCCCGCTGCCTGTCGCCGGCGGCGACCCGGTAGCGCCTCGGTAGCGCCTCGGTACCGGCTCAGTACCTGTAAACACGCCCGTCGACCATGCGCACGCGGCTACCCACGCGCAGGTCGTATGCGCTGTCCTGGTTCACGGTGCGGTAATCGCCGTTATCCAGGCGGATACTGATCTGGTACATGTCGTGCGGGGCATTGCGGTTCGATTCGACCTGGTTGCCGGCCACGGCGCCGCCGATCGCGCCGGCCGCCGTGGCAACGGCACGGCCGCTGCCCGAACCGATCTGGTTGCCCAGCAGCGCACCGACCAGGCCGCCAGCGACCGCGCCCGCACCGCTGGTGGCGGGGTCGACGCGCACGACCTGGATGTTTTCGATCGTGCCATAGGTGGAAGTGTCGGCCTGCGTCGAGTAGTTGGTGGCCGTGGGGGTATTGCTGGCGCAGCCCGCAGTCAGCAGGGAGACCACGACCATTGCTGCGCTCAAGGCGTGAGTGGGTTTCATGTTGAGTCCTCCGGGAAGATATGGCGCCAGATTAGTCCAGCAGCCCGGCCGGGGTCTGTGCGATGACGCACCCTGTCCCCGGGTGTGGTCATGCGATGCAGTTTGTTGCAAAAGTTACACCTAATGTACGCCAGCGTACAGAACGCAGCTGCGAGGTGAGCGATACTGCTTCCCATGGAAAACAAGCATGGAGCCAAGAGCATGAAGACGGGCTGGATCGCCGCGCTGCTCCTGTGCATGAGTGCTGCCACGGCGGCGGCCACACCGGAAGCTAAAGCGCTGTACGAGAATGCGAAGGCCGCGGCAGCGGCAGCACACAAGGCTGCGCGTGGCCGCTGTGATGGCGCCGCGGGTAACACAAAGGATATTTGCCTGGCCGAGGCAAAGGCAGCGCGGGTGCGCGCCGATGCCGATGCCACGGCGCAGTACCGCAACACGCTGCGGGCCTACACGAAGGCGCGAATGGATATCGCCAATGCCGACTTCGAGCTGGACCGTGCCCGTTGCGCCGCCCTGGCCGGCAATGAGCGCGATGTATGCGTGGAGCGGGCCAAGGCCAGCCGCACCGCCGCCCTGGCCGATGCCAGGGCGGACAAGAAAGTCATCGAGGCGCGCAGCGATGCGCGCGAAGATAAAAGAATCGCCGAGTACAGGGTGGCCGCGGAAAAATGCGATGCCCTGGCCGGCACGGCCAAAGACGAGTGTGTCGCGGCTGCGAAATCCCAGTTCGGCTATTGATCGCCTGTCGATCGCTGCCGGCTGGACCCAAGCTCGTTCCCGGGCATTTTTGACCATACCAAGAGGAGTTTTACAATGAAAATCGCTCAAAAAATCGCTACCGCCGTATTCGCTGCCGCTGCCATGATGACCGTTGTCGGCTGCGCAGGAACGTCCACCAAGGAAGGCACTGGCGAATTCGTCGACGACGCAGTCCTGACCACCAAGGTGAAGGCATCGATCTTCAATGAGCCAACCCTGAAAACCACCGAAATCAACGTGGAAACCTTCAAGGGTACCGTGCAGCTGTCCGGCTTCGTTGCCCAGCCTGGCGACATCACCAAGGCCGGCGAGATCGCCCGCGGCGTCAAGGGTGTGAAGTCGGTCAAGAACGATATCCGCGTCAAGTAATCGGAGCGCGGCCGGTCTCCCTGGGTAACGACAGGGCGGCACCGGCCGCGGAGCACGGATGGACCGTCCGCAGATCGTTTCCCAGGAACCGGCCCAGTCGGCCGAGTCCGTATCAACGGACGTTGTCGAAAGCACGTCCAAGCTGCAATTGCCCGTGCACGTGCATGCGAAAGGGGTGGCGCTGGGCATCATCGCCACCGTGGCCTTCCTGTACGCGCTCCAATGGGGCAAGAATTTCCTCGTTCCCCTGTTATTGGGGATCTTCATCGCCTATACGCTCAATCCGCTCGTCAACTGGCTCGAGCGCATCCGCATCAAGCGCATCATCGGCGCCACGCTGGTGACCGGCGCGATCTTTGGCGGCGCCATTGTCGTCATGGACAAGGTGCATGGCGAATTCCAGAACATCGTCGAAGAACTCCCGACCATCACCCATAAGCTTTCCCGTCTGCTGGCCACCACCACAGGCTCGGGTACCAGTGCGCTGTCGCGCATCCAGGCCGTGGCCAACGAGATCGAGCAGGCCACCGCGGGCAGCAGTGCGCGCCGCGCGGCGAAACGCCAGCAGGAGGCGGTGGGGGTCCCGGCCCCGTCGACGGCCACGTCCCCGGGCGCGTCCGCTACCAGCGGCATCCGCGTGATGGATTGGGTCTGGGTCAGCGCGCGGGGGCTAGTGGGCTTCCTCAGCCAGGGCACGATGGTGATCTTCCTCGTGTTCTTCCTGCTGCTGTCGGGCGACACCTTCAAGCGCAAGCTGGTCAAGCTCACCGGCCCGTCGCTGACGAAAAAGAAAATCACCGTGCATATCCTGGAAGACATCAACACGTCGATCCAGGCCTACATGTTCATGCTGCTGGTCACCAACGTGCTGCTCGCGCTGATGATGTGGATTGCCCTGCGCGCCATCGGCCTGGAGAACGCCGGCGCCTGGGCCATCGTGGCCGGCCTGTTGCACATCATGCCGTATTTCGGCCCGCTGCTGATCACCAGTGCGACCGGGCTGGTCGCGTTCCTGCAGTTCGAATCGCTGCAGATGGTGCTGCTCGTCACCGGCGCCTCGCTCGGCATCGCCACGCTGGTCGGCACCTTCGTCACTACCTGGATGACCGGCCGCATCGCCCGCATGAACGCCGCCGCCGTGTTCGTCAGCTTGCTGTTCTGGGGCTGGCTGTGGGGCGTGTGGGGCCTGCTGCTCGGCGTGCCCGTGATCGTGATCGTCAAGGTCGTGGCCGAGCGGGTGGAAGGGATGGAAGTCGTCGCGGAACTGCTGGGGGAATAGGGCGCTTGTGTATGGATGAGGCCGTGGCATGGGGCCTGGCCCCTTGCCACGGACTGCGCCGTTACTTCAACTTGAGCTTGCCCTGTTC
>DASVVD010001043.1:0-2588 GCA_036386715.1 Pseudoduganella sp. | reverse complement strand
CAAGCCGCACGGTCGGCACGGAAACAAGAAAGATGTTTGCGCTGATTTCGATCCGCTGAGCCGGCTGCGGATGGCACACCTTCAGGAGCCGTTCGGCAGCATGCCCCGCAGGACCTCGAGTTCGATGGGCTTGGTCAGGTGGTGGTCGAACCCGGCCTGGTGGGCCAGTTCGCGGTCCTTCTGCTGCCCCCAGCCCGTGGTGGCGATCAGCGTCATGGCAGCGCCGGCCCGTGTCGAGCGCAGCCGCCGCGCCAGTTCGTAGCCGGTCATGTCCGGCAGCCCGATGTCGAGCAGCGCGGCCTCGGGATTGAAAGCGGCGGCGATGCGCAGGGCTTCGGCAGCCGTATGCGCGGTGCGGGTTTCACAACCGAACATTTCCAGGGCCATCGTCAGCATTGCAGCCGCATCCTGGTTGTCGTCCACGACCAGGATACGTACGGGGGCAGGCGTGGAAACGACGGCGCCGCCTGGTTGCATGGCGGGCGCCGTAACGCTCGCCACCAGCGGCAGGCGCACGGTGAACTCGCTGCCATGGCCCGGCCCCGCGCTGGTGGCAGCGACTGTGCCGCCATGCAGTTCCACGATGCCGCGCACCAGCGCGAGGCCGATGCCGAGCCCGCCCCTGGAGCGTTCCAGCGCCGGCTCGAGCTGCGAGAACATCTCGAACACGGTGGGCAGGGCGGCTTCGGGAATGCCGATACCGTTGTCGCGCACGCGGATTTCCACCATGTCGCCGGTGCAGGCGAGGTGCAGCGCGATGGTGCCGCCGTCGGGTGTGTATTTCGCCGCGTTGGTAAGCAGGTTGATGACCACCTGGGCCAGCCGTGTCGCGTCGCCGTCCACCAGCACGGGTGGTTCGGCCACGGCAAGGCGCAAGGTATGCCGGGCCGCATCCATCGTCGCGGCCAGGTCCTGCGCGGCGCCGCGCACGAGTGCGGAAAGTTCGACGGGTGCACGGCTCAGCTGCATGCGCCCCTGCGTGATGCGCGAGACTTCCATCAGGTCGTCGACCAGGCGCGTCAGGTGGCGCAACTGCCGGTCGAAAGCCTGCAGCAGGCGCGGATCGCCATTGGTGCCGAGCTTGAACTTCAGCACGTCCAGCGCGCTGCGCATGGGGGCCAGCGGATTGCGCAGCTCATGCGACAGCGTTGCCAGGAACTCATCCTTGCGCCGATCGGCGGCCGACAGCTGCTCGTTGAGTTTGTGCAGTTGCGCTTCCGCGTCGCGCCGTGCTTCCAGTGCGGCTTCGGCCGTCTTGCGGGCAGCCAGCAGTTCGCGCTCGTAGGCCTGGCGATCGGCAGCCTTGAACAGCGCCCAGTGATCGAAGGTGGTGCCAGCCTCGCGGTGCCGCATGATATTGATGAGCATGGGCAGCCGCTCCTTGCGGCGGTTGACCAGCTGCACCTGGAGTTCCGCCACCGATCCCTGCACTTCCAGGATCGGCTGGCAATGCGTGTGGTAGAACATGCGGGCGCCGATCGGCAACAGGTCGCGCATGCGCGTTTTCCCGACCAGCTCGGCTTCGTCGTAGCCCAGCCAGGTGCAGGCGGTGGCATTGACTTTCAGGATCAGCCCGTCCGTTCCCGACAGCACCAGCCCGCAAGCGGCATGGTCGAACAGGCTGTCGTCTCCCGGCAGTGCGTGGTCCACGTGTGTCAGCGCAAGGTCTGCGCGAGAAAGGTGTCGATCGCCTGCGAACTCTCGGTCGGTGCGCTCATGTGCGGGCAGTGGCCGACGTTGTCGATCACGTGCAGGGTACTGGCGGGCAGGTGCCGGTGCAGGTAGTTGCCGACCGCCAGCGGGGCCACCATGTCGTCGCTGCATTGCAGGATGAGCGCCGGCACGGTCGACTGCGGCACATCGGCCCGGTGGTCGGACAGGAACGTCACGCGGGCAAAATGTTTCGCGATCTCGGGATCGTTCCGGCAGAAGCTGTCGGCCAGCTCTTCGCGCAGTTCCGGACGCTCCGGGGCACCCATGATGGCCGGCGCCAGGCTGCTCGACCATCCCAGGTAGTTCGCCTCCATCGTTTCCAGCAGCTCGTCGATATCGTTCCGGCTGAAGCCGCCGATGTAGTCGCTATCGTCAATGTAGCAGGGCGAAGGCCCGACCATGACCTGGGCGACGAATCGTTCCGGCGCCTTGATCGTGGCCAGCAGGCCGATCATCGTGCTGACCGAGTGGCCCACGAAGATCACCGGGCCGGTGGCGAATTCGTCGAGGATTTCCAGCAGGTCGCCGGCATGGCCATGCAGCGTGCCGTACTTGTCGCGATCGTAGGCGGACACGTCGGATTTGCCGCTGCCGACCAGATCGTACGAGATGGTGCGGAACCGCTCGGCAAAAGCGGGCATGAGGAAGCGCCACATGGTCTGGTCGCAGCCGAAGCCATGCGCGAACACCATCGTGGCGGCTCCGTTGCCAGCGACGCGAACATTGTTTCGGAACTGGAGGGACATGATGACTCGTGTTGTGTTGGAGGCAACATGGGATTATACCCGAGCCGCTGTCGGGCACCGTTCTCGACAGCAAGCTCGCCCGATCGGCGCGAATTCCGCTGGCTATGCGGTTTCGGCCGCCACCGTCAT
>DASVVD010001042.1:0-3788 GCA_036386715.1 Pseudoduganella sp. | reverse complement strand
CGGATACACCTGCGGGAAGCCGCCGTTCGGGTACTGTGACCCGAGCAGGTAGCCGATGCCCTTGTCGAATGCCGCGCGGTAGGCGTCGCCGGGCGCGCCCGGCAGTGCCGCCTGCACGCGCGCCAGGAAGCGCAGCTCGGTGGTGGTGGCATCGTTGTCGATCGTGCCGACGTAGTTCCAGCCCTTGGCGGCGGTGATCACGCCGCCGGACGGGTCGTCGTCGATCGGCGCGTAGTGCTCGCCCTTCTGCCGCAGGTGCCCGGTGCGGTCGACGTTCTTGCCCCAGCCGCCGGCCGGCGTCTGGAAGCTGACGATGTTGTCGGCCACGTGCCGCGCCTCGGCCGATGCGTACCAGGCCGGCGGCTTGTCGAGCGGCATGCCCGATTCGCCGTGCAGCCGCGCGCCGTCCTCCTTCGGCGCCGCGCCACCGGCCCGTTCCGCGGCCAGCGTGGCCTTGTCGCGCTCCATCAGCGCGCGCGAACGCGCCAGGTAGTCGCGCCAGGCGGCGCGCTCCGCTTCAGGCAGCGCGGCGATGCGGTCTTCCGTGACCGGTTGCGCGCGCGTCATCGTGCCGATCACCGACGCGTGCGCGGCGGGCATATAGCCAGTCAACAGCCCGGCCGACAGCCCCGCCGACAGTCCCATCGCCAGTGCCAGCGTGGCCCCATGTTTCTTCATCTGCATGCTTCCTCCAGTTATGCGGCCGTCAGCGAACCCGCACCACGCGCACGGCCATGTACGGCCGGCCCGGCAGTGCGATGCTGCGGCCATCCTTGTCTGCGAACGTGTAGTCGTCGCGCTTCCTGATTTCAAACGTGCCGTCGACCGGCGTGACCGTCATGTTCCACGTGTCGATCACCTCGGCGCGGAATTTCATGCCGTCCTGCAGCCCGGTCTTGAACAGCACGAACGGCCACGCGGACGGCTTCTCCCGGTTGAAATAACCCAGGTAATACTCGGCGTGCTTGCCGGCGAACGGGTGGTCCTGCCACTTGTCGATCGGCTCCAGTCCTTCGGCCGGGCTCCCGGCCAGGATCTTGCGGAAGAACGCCAGCCGCGGCGGGCTTTGCCCCTTCAGCGTGCCGCCCTTGCCCAGCCAGATCAGGCCGTCCGGATCCTGGTAGATTTCGCTGTGCCCCACGTAGCTGCCGGCGATCGCGCCGTTCCAGAAGCGCAGCACCATTTCCTCGGGCGTGAGCTGGCCCCAGCGCTTGTTCCAGTCGCCCTCGTATTTCACTTCGTCGTAGACCACCGGCTTGTTGTAGACGTCGCGGTACAGCACCGCGCGTTCCGGGTCTTCGGTGGCCGCGCCGTGCTGGATGCTGACGTGCGTGACCCACGGCCTGGTGTGGTTGTACAGCCGGAAGGCGTTGTGGATCGAACGCAGGTGGCCATACGGGTCCGCCGCCTGCACGAGCTGGAAGTAATGGTCCCAGTCGTCCATCTTCTTCTCGGTCATCAGATCGTACTCGTTCGCCATCGACCACCATACGTTGCGGTAGGCCGCCAGCCGGGCCACCACATAGCGCAGGTAGCGGTCGTTCACGGCGGCCGGCATGCGGTCGAAGCCCCATTTGCCCTTGTCGTACGGGTGGAACAGGATCAGGTCGGCCTCGATGCCCAGCCCGCGCAGCTGGGCCACCCGCTGGTCCAGGTTGCGGAAGAAGTCCACGTCGAAGCGGCTGAAATCCCAGCCGTGCGGCGGCTTGCCGGGGAACGGGAAACGCTGGTTTGCCAGCGCATCGTCATTGTTCGGGAACACCGCCATGCGCAGCTTGTTGAACGGCGCACCGGCCAGGGTGCGCAGCGTCTGCTCCTGCAGCGCATCGGGCTGGTGCGTCCAGGCATAGCTGGTGGTGCCCACCTGCCAGAACGGCGAGCCGTCCGCGTAGCCGAAGTGGAACGTGTTGCGCACCGAGACCGGGCCATGGTTGCCGGCAGCGGCCTGCACCACATCGAAGTGGCCGGTCCTGCCGCGCAGTCCGGCGCGGTTGCTGCGGGTTTCATAGGTCCAGGCGCCGGCCGTGTCGGGCATGAAGCGGATTTTGTAACGGCCATCGCCATCGTAGAATCCGTCGACGGCGATCTCCCGCGCGCCCTGCCGGAACACGGCGGACAGCTCGACTTCCATGAACGGATTGCCGTCCGCCGGCCCGGCCAGGCCGATTTCCAGCATGCCCCAGCGCTCCACCGGCCCGCCGGCCGGCGCGACGCCGTGGCCGTCGACCGGTACCTGCGCCTGGGCGGCCGTAGCGCACAGCGCCACCGCCAGCGCGATGAAGGTTCGTCGCAATATCGGCATGACGGCAGCCCCCTTAGCCGGACAGCTTTTCGTCGTAGCGCTTGCCGCCGATCGTCACGTTGCGCAAGGTCACGTCGCGCGCGTTGTACACGAACCAGGGCCGGTCGGCGCGCACCGCCGTGCCGAAGTCGCAGTCGCTGATCGTCACATTGCGTACCGGCAGCACCGGCCGGTCGGCGGGGCCGTTGTAGCTGGCGCCCACCGGCCCGAGCACCACGAACGCCTGGTAGCAGCCGAAGCTGCCGTCGGGCGTCTTCACGTCCGTCACCCTGATGCCGGAAATGTGCACGTCGGACACCTCCGGCGGGCGGCTGCGCACCAGGTCGAACGACGGCGTGTAGTCGCAGTCGAACGTGATGACGGCGCCGCCGCCGGTCGGCACGGTCTTCGCCGGCACCGGGCCGCCGGGGATGGGGGTATAGAAGCCGGGCTTGAGGCGCACGCCGTTCGGCAGCTTCAGGTCGCGCACGTAGAAATGGCGCAGGTAGCCGCCGCGGTTCATATTGGTTTTCAGCCGCACCACGGTGTTGATCGGATCGCTTGCGTAGTGGGCGTTGCGCACGTCGATGTTCTGCGCATACACGTGCTCGATCCCGGCCGACATCTCGCTGCCCAGCGTGATGCCGCCATGCCCGCTGTTCATCACCGAGTTCTGGATCACCACGTTGCGCGTGGGGCCGTAGCCCACGTCGTTGTTCTTGCCGGCCTTGATGGCGATGCAGTCGTCGCCGGTATTGAACCAGCAGCCGTCGACCAGCACCGTGTCGCAGGATTCCGGGTCGAAGCCGTCCGAGTTCGGGCCGATCGATTCCATCCGCACTTTCGAGAAATGCACATTACGGCACTTGACCGGGTGGTGGATCCAGAACGGCGCGTTGACGGCCTGGTAGCCCTGCATCAGCACGTTCTCGCAATCCATGAACTCGACCAGGCACGGGCGCAGCGTGTGGCCCAGGCCGAAAATGCGCTTCTCGACGGGCACGCCGGCCTCCGACAGCGCCGGCAGGTACTTCTCGTCGGCGCGCCCGTTCGGCCGGTCGCCCTGGATGCGCGCCAGCGTGGCCGCATCCAGGTGCGCCGCCACCGTGGCCAGCGGCGCATTGGCGGGGTTGTCCACGCCCTGGTGCAGCGCGCCCTTCTCGGCCCCCTTCGGGTTCATGCTCCACCAGCCCGGGCCGCTGCCATCCTCGTAGGGCACACCGGCCTGGCCGTCCAGGATGCTGGTCCAGTCCTCGCCGGTGATCGCGATGTTCTTCTGGCCGCGCGCATACACCAGCGGCGAGAAGTTGAAGCAGTCGTTGCCCTGCCAGCGCGACAGCACCAGCCTGCCGTTGGCACCGCAGTCGACCGTTTGCGCTTCCGGGTAGTCGCGCGCGTAATCGGCCGGGCTGGCGCTGAAATACACGTGGGCACCCCTGGCGAGGTGCACGTGCACGTTCGACAGCAGCACGATGGGCCCCTTCAGGTACCAGTCGCCGGCCGGGAC
>DASVVD010001041.1:0-3336 GCA_036386715.1 Pseudoduganella sp. | reverse complement strand
GAACACGATGATCAGCGCATTGAAGATCACGGCGGACATGATCGCCGAGTCCGGGCTGGCCAGGTGCATCACGTCCAGGCTTTTCAGTTGCGGGTAGGTGCCCACGAAGGCGGCGGGGATGATCGCGAAATACTTGGCCACGTCGTTGGCGATCGAGAACGTGGTCAGCGCGCCGCGCGTCATCAGCATCTGCTTGCCGATCTCGACGATTTCCAGCAGCTTGGTCGGGTTCGAGTCCAGGTCGACCATGTTGCCGGCCTCCTTGGCGGCCTGGGTACCGGTGTTCATCGCCACCGCCACGTCGGCCTGGGCCAGCGCCGGCGCGTCGTTGGTGCCGTCGCCGGTCATCGCCACCAGCCGGCCTTCGGCCTGCGCGTCGCGGATCAGTTTCAGCTTGTCCTCGGGCGTGGCTTCGGCGAGGAAATCGTCGACGCCCGCCTCGGCGGCGATCGCCGCGGCCGTCAGCCGATTGTCTCCGGTGATCATCACCGTGCGGATGCCCATCTTGCGCAGTTCCGCGAACCGTTCGCGGATGCCGGCCTTGACGATATCCTTCAGCTCGACGACGCCCATCGCGCGGCCGTCGTCGACCACGACCAGCGGCGTGCTGCCGCGCCGGGCCACGTCGTCCGCCATGCGCGCCACCTCGGCCGGCCAGTGCCCGCCCTGCCCTTCGATGTAGCGGCGCATCGTGTCGGCGGCACCCGTGCGCAGCTTGCGGGTGCCGATATCCACGCCGCTCATGCGTGTCTGCGCCGTGAAGTCGACGAACACCATGCCGTCGTCATCGTCGCCACCGGCAGTGGCCAGTTCGCGCTCGTCGATGCGCATCCCGGCGGGCATTTCACTACCGATGCGCTGGCGCGCCAGCACCACGATGCTGCGCCCTTCCGGCGTTTCGTCGGCCAGCGAGGCCAGCCGGGCCGAGTCTGCCAGTTGCTCTTCCGTCACGCTGTGCGCGGGCAGGAACGCGGCGGCCTGGCGGTTGCCGTGCGTGATCGTGCCGGTTTTGTCGAGCAGCAGCACGTCGACGTCGCCGGCCGCTTCCACCGCCCGGCCGGACGTGGCGATCACGTTGGCCCCCATCATGCGGCTCATGCCGGCCACGCCGATGGCCGACAGCAGGCCGCCGATCGTGGTCGGGATCAGGCACACCAGCAGCGCGATCAGCACGGTGATGGTGACCGGCGTGCCGCTGCCGGCCGCGCCGACGGCAAATAGCGAGAACGGCAACAGGGTCACCGTCACCACCAGGAACACGATCGTCAGCGCGACCAGCAGGATGGTCAGGGCGATCTCGTTCGGCGTTTTTTGCCGTTTTGCCCCTTCCACCATCGAGATCATGCGGTCGATGAAGGCTTCGCCCGGGTTCACGGAGACGCGCACCACCAGCCAGTCGGACAGCACGCGGGTGCCGCCGGTGACGCTGGCGAAATCGCCGCCCGATTCGCGGATCACCGGCGCCGATTCGCCGGTGATCGCGCTCTCGTCGACCGAAGCGGCGCCTTCGATGACTTCGCCATCGGCCGGGATCACGTCGCCGGCCTCGACCAGCATCGTCATGCCCTTGCGCAGCTCGTCGGCCGGCACCGGCAGCCAGGTGGTGCCGTAACGCGGGGTGGCCAGCTTTTTCGCGGTGACCATGGTCTTCAGGGCGCGCAGCGACGCGGCCTGCGCCTTGCTGCGGCCCTCGGCCAGCGCCTCGGCGAAATTGGCGAACAGCACGGTGAACCACAGCCACATGGCCATGGCGGCGATGAACCCGGGCCTGGCCTCGCCGTTGCCGGCCAGCGCCTGCACCGCCAGCAGCGTGGTGACGATGCTGCCGATATAGACCACGAACATGACCGGGCTGCGCAGCTGCACGCGCGGGTGCAGCTTGCGGAAAGCGTCCAGCAGGGCGGGCCCCACCAGCTGGCGGTCGAAAAGCGTCAGGCTGTTGCGTGACATGGAAGGCCTTTCATTGGCACAGGATTATTGGAAAAGTTGCAGGTGTTCGACGACGGGGCCCAGGGCCAGCGCCGGCACGTAGTTCAGCACCCCGACCAGCACCACCACGCCGATCAGCAGCGCCACGAACAGCGGGCCGTGCGTGGGCATCGTGCCGCCGTTGGCGGGCAGGCGCCCCTTGCCGGCCTGCGATCCGGCGATGGCCAGCACCGGCACGATCACGGCGAAGCGGCCGAACCACATGGCGATCGCCAGCATCGTGTTGTAGAACGGCGTGTTGGCGGACAGCCCGGCGAACGCGCTGCCATTGTTGTTGGCGGCGGAACTGAACGCATACAGGATCTCGGAGAAACCATGGGCGCCCGGGTTGGCGATGCCGGCCGTGCCGGCGCCGGTGACCACCGCGATGGCGGTGCCGGACAGCACCAGGACCGGCGTGACGAGGATGGCGATCGACGTCATCTTCATCTCGTAGGGACCGATCTTCTTGCCCAGGTATTCCGGCGTGCGGCCGATCATCAGGCCGGCGATGAAGACCGCCAGGATCGCGAACACCAGCATGCCGTACAGCCCGGAGCCGACGCCGCCGAAGATCACCTCGCCGAACTGCATCAGCAGCAGCGGCACCGCGCCGCCCAGCGGCATCAGCGAATCGTGCATCGCGTTGACGGCGCCGCACGAAGCGGCGGTGGTGACCGCGGCGAACAGGCTGGAAGCGCCGATGCCGAAGCGGGTCTCCTTGCCTTCCATGTTGCCGCCCGATTGCAGCACGCCGGCCGCCTGGTCGACGCCGAGTGCCTGCAGCGCCGGGTGCGCCGCCTGCTCGGCGGCGAACACCACCAGCGTCATCAGCACGAACACCGCCGTCATCGCCGCCAGCACGGCCCAGCCCTGGCGGATGTCGCCGACCAGCCGGCCGAACGCGAAGCACAGCGCGGCCGGGACCAGGAAGATCGCGATCATCTGCATGAAATTGGCCAGCGCCGTGGGGTTCTCGAACGGGTGCGCGGAATTGGCGTTGAAGAAGCCGCCGCCGTTGGTGCCCAGCAGCTTGATCGCTTCCTGCGAGGCGACCGGGCCCATGGCGATGGTCTGCACCCCGCCCTCCAGCGTGGCCACCTGGTGGTAGGCATCGAAGTTCTGGATCACGCCCTGCCCCATCAGCAGCACGGCCAGCAGCAGCGACAGCGGCAGCAGCACATACAGGGTGGCGCGGGTGATATCGACCCAGAAATTGCCGACCGATGCGCTCGATTTGGCGGCAAAGCCACGGACCAGCGCGAACACGACGGCGATGCCGGTGGCGGCGGACAGGAAATTCTGGCCCGCCAGCGCCACCATCTGGGTGAGATAGCTCATCGTCTGCTCGCCTGCGTAACCCTGCCA
>DASVVD010001040.1:0-2292 GCA_036386715.1 Pseudoduganella sp. | reverse complement strand
GCCTTGTTCAGGCGATACGTGTAGTTGCGCGCCTCGATGCTGCGCAGGTATTCCAGGCCGGCTTCGTCCTGCAGCCCGAACGGGTTCAGGATGCCGTTGGTGAAGCCCTGCTGCGCCTTCGAGTACAGGATGTAGCCGCCGCCGGCCTTCGTGTCGCGCTTGCTCATGCCCCAGTTCACGCCGGCGCGGTAATCCCAGCCCAGCACTTCGCCTTCGGCCGTCAGCACCACGCGGTCGTTGATCTGCTTGTCGTTGCGGTATGCCGAGCCCAGCTCGCCCGGGCCCCACTGGAAGTAGACGGTGCGGCCGTTCATGTTCAGGTTGCTGACCGCGCCCGGCGTGATGGTGCCGTCGATGTACATCGGCGGCGTGTTGCTGCCGTTGTTCGTGCCCGCCACCTGCACCGCGGGCGTGATGCCGTTGCCCGGATAGAAGCGGCTAGTGGACGGCAGCGAATACGTGGTGGCCGGATTGCTGGTACCCGGCGTCTGCATGCCGCGGAACTTCTGCACGGTGAAGTTGGCGTGCAGGATGTCGATGTCGATCTTGTGGCCGCCCGGCAGGTTCCAGCTGGCTCGGCTGGAGATATTCGTGATCTCGCTGCCGTCCGTCACGGCGTTGTAGAACAGCGGATTGCGGTAGCAGCCCGGCGCATACACCGGCGGCGTGTTCGCGCTGGCGTTGCCCAGCGTGGGCCGCGAGTAGGGGTCAAGGCAACCGCTGGCGTACAGGGGGTTGTAGTTCGCGTTGGCGGCGCGGGTGAAGCCGAAGTTGGCCGTGGGGCTGGCGTTGCGGCCGTCCGGCAGCAGGCCGAGGCCCAGCGTGCGCAGTATGTCAGGATCATGCTGTTCGGCGCGTTCGCCCTGGAACAGCGGGGTTTTTTTCTGATGGTCGACGGCGAAGTAGATGTTGAAGCCGTCCTTGCCCAGGTTGCCCCAGCCGGCGATGGCGCCGAAGCTGGTGGTCCTGCCGCCGCCGCTCTCTTCCGGCCGTGCATACTCGGCTTTCAGCGCAATGCCCTGGTAGCCGCGCTTGGTCCAGAAGTTCTGCACGCCGCCGATCGCGTCGGCGCCATAGGTGGACGAGGCGCCGCCGGACAGCGTTTCGACGCGGTCGAGCGCCATGCGCGGGATCACGTTGACCGACACGTACTGGTCCTGCAACGGCTCGTTGGCCATGCGCCGGCCGTTCAGCAGCGTCAGCGTGCGCATCGGGCCGAGGCCGCGCAGATTGGTCACGGGGCCGGCGGCGCCCGAGTTGGTGCCCAGCGACAGCGACTGCGGCTGTTCCAGCACGAGGTCCTTCAGTTCGGTGTGGCCGCGGCTCTCGAGCTCGGCGGCCTTGACCACCGTCAGCGGCGTGGCGCCTTCGTCGGCCACGCGCCGGATCAGGGAGCCGGTCACCACGACCGCCTGGACCGGTTCGGCCTGGGCACTGTCCTGCGCACTGCTCTGGGCCTTTGCCTGGCCGGTCATTTCGCAGACCGCCACCGCCACGGCAAGTGCCATCGTGGCCCGGCGCAATACGGGTTGTTGGGTGTATTTCATTTGTCTCCTCGCCTGTTTTTTTTGAATTGGCTAGATCACTTACCACCAGTGGTAGACCAGTCTTCGGATTGGCCGGACCAGTTGATACGAGTATGCACCGACAGTCGCGTGCGCGTCACGGCCAATATTCGACATCGTTGTGAAATTGCATCAACTGGCAAATGCTCAAGAAATTGAGCACGGGCGTTGCCGGCATGCCATGGCAGGCGGGGCGCGCCTGCGGCGCATTCATCCGCGCGATGGGCGGCGAAAACCTCGTCTACACTGGCAGGAACGTGCCCGATATCCGCCAGTGCATCAGCCAATTCAAGTGAGGATCCCATGCTGTTCAATCTCGCAGGAAAAACCGCGCTGGTCACCGGCGCCAACACGGGCATTGGCCAGGCCATTGCGATCGCGCTGGCCGAGGCCGGCGCCGACATCGTCGTGGCCGGCCGCAGCGCGGCGGAGGAAACCGGCACATCGGTGGCAGCGCTCGGCCGCCGCTTTCTCGATGTACGCGCCGACCTGTCCAGTACGGAGCCGGTGCGGCGCGTGATGGACGAAGCGATCGCACTGAACGGCCGGCTCGACATTCTCGTCAACAATGCCGGCATCATCCACCGCGAGGATAGCCTCGACGTGCTGGAGGAAGACTGGGACACCGTCATCGACACCAATCTGAAATCGGTGTTTTTCATGTGCCAGGCGGCGGCCCGCCACATGGTACGCGGCGGCAGCGGCAAGATCGTCAACATCGCCTCGC
>DASVVD010001039.1:0-9656 GCA_036386715.1 Pseudoduganella sp. | reverse complement strand
GGACGAGAACAGCCGTGACACGGCCCGCATGGTGCACCCCAGCCGCGCCACCGAACCGGACTGGTTCGCCTGCCTGCTGGCCGACCACGCGCCGGAGCCGCTGCATGAACGCACCGCCGGCACCGATGCGCAGGCCGCCGCCCACCTGTTGCGCATGGCCGACCGCTACTGTGCCGGCATCTCGCCGCGCAATTACCGCCGTGCGCTGCTGCCGGACGATGCGCTGGCGCGCGTGCTGGAACTGTCGCCCGACCCGGTGCTGACGGCGGCCTTCGTCCAGGAGATCGGCGCCTATCCGCCCGGCACCGCCGTGCGCCTGGCCGGCGGCGAACTGGGCGTGGTCGCGCACCGCGACGGCGGCCGGCCCGAGATCTTCTGCCTGCGCGACGGCGCCGGCCGCACCTTTTCGATGCCGCTGCCGCGCCGCGTCGGCGAGGATGGCTGCGCGATCGCCGCCGCCCTGTGCGAGGACGATATCGAGCTGCCGATCCCGATGAAACAGGTGTGGGGGCCGCTGGCCAGCCTGTGACGGCAAGGCGCCGCCGGCATAAGGGCCTGGCGGGCTTACTGGAGCTGCGCCAGGCGCTGCTCGACGAATTCCTGCAATGCCGGTGCCAGGCCGGCCGCCCTGGCTTTCTGGAATGCTTCGCGCGCCTCGCCGCGCAGGTTTTCCGCCTGCAGCGACATGCCCAGGCCCATCCACCACACGCCGTTGGCCGGCCGCAGCCGCAGCGCCGCCTCGTACTGCTCGGCGGCCTGACGGTGCCGGCCCTGCTTTTGCAGCACGCCGGCCAGGAAAGCCATGTAATCGGCGTTGCCGCGCGCGTACGGCAGCGAGCGCTGCAGGGTCTCGCCGGCCGGGCCGCCCCGTTCCAGCTGCAGCCGGGCCAGCACCATCGCCAGTTCCGGCTGGTTGGCATCCAGCCCGAGGCCCAGTTGCGCATGGCGCATCGCCTCGGCGGCGCGGCCGTTCTCCAGCAGCAGGCCCACCAGCGTCTGGCGCGCCGCATGGTGGCGCGGGTACACGTGTACGGCGTGTTCCAGCGCCGCCAGGCCCTCGGTAACACGGCCCTCCTGCAACGCGGCCAGCGCGCGGCGGTAGGCGTTTTCACCCTGCTGCTGCGAAGTGAGCGTGGCGCCCTGTGCGGCCGGCATATCCGTCGCGCGCTCCGGCGTCGCGGACCGCTCCGCGCGTTGGGCAGGTTCGGTGGGGAGTGGCCGAGATACTGGCCGGCGCGGCGCCGGTGTTGCCAGCGCCCCGGACGCCACTGCCGCTGGTAATGAAGCGGCCGGTGCGAGGGCCTCGGGCAGCGCGGCAGCAACAGGCCTTGCCGGCGCGACGCGCGCCATCTTCGGCGCCGGGACTGGCGCAGCGGCTGGCGAACCGGCCGCCGGCGCCAATGCCACCACTGGCGTGCTGGCGGCCACCGGCGCCACGATGACAGGCAAAGGCGCAGGCGCAGGCGCCAGCACCGTTGCCGGCACAGGCGCCGCCGGCCGGTTCAGGTAATACCAGGTGCCGGCAGCGACTGCAACAACCATCACGCCGAGGGCCGCGCCAACCACGATCGGCGTGCGCGACGTGCGTGCTGCGGCGACCGGGCGCAGTTCGCCGGCCGGCGCGGGCTTGCCGGCGCCGCCGCGCGCATCGAGGTCCTGCAGCATTTTATTGATCAGGCTCATTCGTACTTATCTCGTCAACGCCAGTGTGATGCCGCCCGCGGCGGCGGCCAGCGCAGCCACGCTGGCCACCCAGGTCCAGCGCAGTCCGCGCAGGCCCAGTGCGGACCGGGCACCGATCGTATCGCGCGCCGCCAGCGCCACGTGTCGGTGGTCGGCGACGTGGCGCCCTTCGCCATAGGCCAGCATCAGCGCCTTGTGCGCCACGATGTTCACCAGCCGCGGAATGCCGCCGGTGGCGCGCCAGATGCGCCGCACGGCACGCCCGCTGAACAGCCGCGCACCGTCGAAGCCGGCCACGCGCAGCCGGTGCGCCAGGTAGTAATCCAGGTCGTCGCGCGTCAAGCCGCCCAGGTGGTAGTGGAAGGTGATCCGCTGCGCCAGCTGGCGGATCTGCGGGCTGGCCAGGTGGGCATTGAGTTCCGGCTGGCCGAACAGCACGATCTGCAGCAGCTTGCGTTTTTCCGTCTCCAGGTTCGTCAGCAGGCGCAGCGCTTCCAGGCTTTCCAGCGGCAGCGCCTGCGCCTCGTCCAGGCACAGCACCACCTGCTTGCCGCGCGCGGCCAGTTCCATCAGCCGGAACGTCAGCGATTTCACCAGCTGGTGCTGGTCCACGTCGTGCGGCAGCTCGATTTCCAGTTCGTCCGCCAGCGCCATCATCAGTGCGCGCGGCTCCAGGTAGGGGTTGGGCACATAGGCCGTCACGAACTGCTCGCCCAGCGTGGCCATGAACTTGCGGCACAACAGCGTCTTGCCGGTACCCACCTCGCCGGTGATCTTGATGAACCCCTCGCCGCTGCGCGCCGCCACCAGCAGCGTGTTGAGCCCCTCCTGCGAATGCGGGCTGCCGAAGAAGAAGCTGGTGTCCGGCGTGATGGAAAACGGCACCTCGCGCAGGCCGAAGTGGGCTTCGTACATGGTCAGCGCCGCTGGAACATGTCGTTCGGCTCGATCGCCCTCATCCGGCTCCCGGCCTCCTGCAGGTCGGCGTTCCAGCCGCCGGCGGCGCCGACGATGGTCGGCCGGATCAGCACGACCAGTTCGCGCTTGTCGATCACGTCCGAGGTATTGCGGAACAGCGCACCCAGCACGGGAATGCTGCCGGCGCCCGGCAACTGCGAGCGGTCGGACGTGGTGGCCTGGCGCATCAGGCCGCCGATCGCGACGACCTGGCCGTCCTGGCCGCGCACCATGCTGTCCATCTCGGACGTTACCGAGGCCGCCAGCGGCAGGTTCAGCGAGCCCGCGCTGCCGAGATTGATGCTTTTCGTCACGGTCGAGACCTGGCTCACGGAAGGATGCACGTGCAGCGTGATGTTGCCGGCATCATCGATCTGCGGCGTGACGTCGAGCACCACGCCGCTGAAGAACGGTTGCAGCGTGACATTCGGCGACACGGTGCCGCCGCCGGCCGCGTTGGTCGTCGTCGTCGTGCTCACGCCGGTCACGAAGAACTCATCTGTACCGACCTTCAGCACGGCCTTCTGGTTGTTCATCGTGGCGATGCGCGGGCTGGACAGCACGTGGACGGTGCCCTGCTGTTCGAGGAAGGAAATCAGCGCGGCGAAGTTACTGGTCTGGAACGCCATGCCAAACAGGGAACCGGCCGCCTCGGCCGCGGCGCCGATCGCATGGCCGCTCTGCGCGACGATCCCTCCGACGCCGCTGGTGCCGATCTGCGGCGGCACCACGCCGGCCGTGCTGCCGATCGGCAGCGGCGATAGCGTGGAACCGGGTTGCAGCATGCCGATCGACAGCTTGCTGTTGCCATTGCGGGCAAAGGCCGCCCAGTTGATGCCGCTCTGGTAATTGCGGTTGAGCTGCACTTCGAGGATCTTCGCTTCCAGGATGACCTGGCGTTCCACCGCCAGCTGCGTGGCCTGCAGGTAGCGCTCGATGTTGCGCAGCTCCGTCGGCATGGCGCGCACCAGGATGACGCCCGACTGCGGCGTGATGATCACGCTGCGGCCGCCCTCCTTGCTGCCGACGATCGCTTCGAGCGAACGTTTCAGGTCGCCCCAGAAATCGTTGTTCGACACCGTCGTCACGCTGGCCGAATCGCGCAGGCGGCCGCCGTTGCCATCCTGCGAATCGGTGTCCTGGCCGCGATTGTTGCCGCTGCCGCCGTTCTGGCTGCCACTGCCGCCGTTGCCGCCATTGCCCTGGTTGTTGACCTGGTCCGCCACGGACGTCGACGAGACGCGCAGGTTCGACATGCCCATGCGCTGCGCGGTCAGGTAGTTGACCTGGAACATGCGGGTCTGGATCGTCAGCGGCCGGATGTAGATCCGCGTGCCGTCCACCCGGTAGTCGTAGCCGTACAGTTCACGCACGGCGTCGAGCGCCTCGAACAGCGTCACGTCCTTCAGGTTGGCGGAAATCGCGCCGTCCACTTCCGGCGACACCAGCATGTTGTAGCGCGTGCCGGTGACCAGCGCGCTGAAGAACTGCTGCGCCGGCACGTTGTTGAACGCCACGTTGAAGCGTTCCTCCAGCACCGTGCGCGCCTTGGGCATCTGCCCGGCGAGCTCGCCGGCCGGCGGCAGCAGCGCCTCGGCCACCGCCTTCGGCGTGGCCTGCGGCTTCTGTACCGACGCGATCTCGGCATTGATCGCGTCATAGGTATCGCGCCGCGGCACGCTGCAGCCAGCCAGGGAAATCAACGTGCCGGCAATGATCGCGGTCTTCAGGGTCTTGTGCATGGTTATTCTCGAGGAAGCTTCACGGGCGGCTTGCCGGCCTGCGGATACAGTTTGAGTTCGGTCATCCGGTGGCCTTCGCGCAGGATCACCCGGTCGCTGCGGATATCGTCCAGTATGGCACGGCCGACGCGCTCGCCGCGCCGCACGATGCGGCCGTCGATCACGGCGACTTCGCGGCCGCTGCCCGGCCCGACGAGCACGGACTGCAGCACCGGCTCGCGCGCGACTGCCACAGGGCGCGCCGCCTCGGCCGGCAGCAGCATCGATGCCGGCGGCGGCCGCGTCGGATCCTGCAGGGCCTGCGCACCGGCCGGCAGCGCCGCGGACAGGGCCGTGCAAAGCAGCAGTTTCATGGTCATAGCGTCATCCACCTGTCGTCGAGGCTCAGCGTGTACAGCGTCAGCGTCAGTTGGGCCTTCGGATACGCCTGGGCATCGAGCTCGACGCTTCCCCACAGCAGTTGCGTGGGCAGCGCCTGCAACGCCTGCATGTAGTCGATCATGTGCAGGTAACTGCCCTGCAGCACGAGTTCGACGCCATGCCGGTACAGCACCTCGCGTGGCGCATCGGCCGCGGCCGCGGCAGGCGGCTGGCCAGGCACCGCGGCGGCCGGCCGGGCAGCCTCGCCGAGCCCGCTCACGGGCAGCGATTTCAGCGACACCAGCTTCAGGTTGCGGTTGGCCGCCACCAGGCGCTGCAGCATCGGCACCATCTGGTCCGAGCCGACCAGGCCGGTGCGCAGGGACTGCAGGCCGCCGCGCAGGCGGTCGCGTTCGATGCGCAGCGCCGCCAGCCTTGTCAGGGCGGCGGCGTTCGGGTCGGCCTGGCGTGCCGCCAGTTTCGCCTTGACGTCGTTTTCAATGGCCTGCAGGTCATCCTGCTGCGTCGCCAGTTCGGCATGCAGCCGGTCCTGCCGGGCGTCCAGCGGCGCCAGCAACAGCATCCACAAACCATACCCCAGCACCGCGGCCGCCGCCAGGAAGGCCAGCAGGCGTTCCCGCAGGGCCATCGCGTCGATACGCGCCGCCAGCTTCAGCCACCGGTGCTTCATGGCGCCACCTCCGCATGCGAACGCAGGCTGAACTCGACGAAGCGCGGCGGCGCGGCCGGCCCATCCGGCCCATCCTGCACGGCGCCAGCCGCCGCGGCCGCCGGGCCGACCGCCAGCGCGGCGAACGTCTTGCCCTGGAACGCGGGCCGGTCCTGCAACTGCGCGATATAACCGGGAATCGCAGCCGCCTGCAGCGCACGGCCGCGCACTTCGATATCGTTGCCGGCGCCGGCAATGCGCAGGCCCGTCAGCCATACGCCCGGCACGGACTGCTGCGCGATGGCGCGGAAATAGCCGGCATAGCCGGCATGGTCGCCCAACGCGCCGCTGCGCAGGATCTGTTCGGCCTGGTGCAGTGCCGCGATCTCGGCCTGCAGCCGGGCCAGCTGGGCGTCGAGTCCGGGGTCCCGTGGGCGCGGCGCCAGGTCCGCGGCCAGCGCTGCCTGGGCGGCCTGCTGCCGGGCCAGCACGGCCTTGCCGGCGGCAACACTGTGCTCGAGCTGCCGTACCTTGACGTGGCCGAACACCGTGGCGGCGCCAATCGCAATGACCAGCAAGCCCAGGCCTGCCACCAGGAGCGGCGTGGTGAACCGTTTTCTCTGCGTCCGGAACGCCGGATTGAACAGGTTGATCTGCTGGCTCAAGGGCTCACCTCTTCGACCCGCAAGGCCGCGCCAAGGGCCATGAACCAGCGTTGCTGCTGCATCGGGTCGTGCGCCTCGGGCAGGTCCGCGAGGTCGAACATCGCAGCCAGGTCGAGCTGCTCGACCGGAATGTACAGGTTGGCGGCGAGGCATTCGAACAGCCCCGGTGCCCCGCACGGCGCCAGGGTCAGCCGCGCCGTCGTGATGAAGTGGAATTGCCGCTCGAAATGGTCGAGCGAACGCTGCAGTTCCAGCGTGACGCGGTCATGGGTCGCCGTGCGCCGCTCGTCGGAGGCGTCGCGCAGCTGGCCGAGCGTGATGTCGAGCCGGCGCGCCAGGTAAAGTTCGCCCCGGTAGCTGATCGTCAGCAAACCGCCCAGGTCGTCGAACGACAGCATGGCCTGCCCGCGCCCTTCGCGTTCCAGCAGCGCCGACACATTGCGCTGCGCCATCTCGGGAATGTCGATCACCGCCAGCGGCACGCGGGCGCGCTGGAACAGCTTCTGGCGTTCACTGATCAGGGTGTTGCGGGCAGCGATGGCGAACAGCGACTGGGTCTGGGCAGCGGCGGCCCGGTCGACCGGGATGTCGAGGATATCGATCGCCGCTTCATCGATCGGCATGTCGAGCAGGTCCTTCAGGCGCCAGCGCACGGCCGTCTTGCGCTCGTCCTGCGGCACGTTGGGCGCCTCGACCGACAGCAGCTGGTACTCGCCCGGCGCGAGCAGCGTGGCGCAGCGGTAGCCCGACGCGCCGAGCTCCCTGCCCAGTCTTTCCAGGGCCGCGCGCCGCTCCGCCGGCTGCGCCGGGGCGAACTTCGTCATCACGCCGGGCCGGTCCTGCCCGGAGATGCGCACCGACACGGCCTGGATGCCGTCGGCCGCCAGGGCCACGACCAGCAGGCCGTCTTTTTTTCGTGTCCTGGAGAAAAATCCCATTCCTGCGAGCTCGAGCTGCCGGCCCGGGCTATTCGTTGTAATTGACGGGCCATCTTAGCCTCTGCAAGCGTAATTAGCCATTCCGCACAATAGAAATCCCCCTGTGTGTCTCGTGCCAGCCGCGAACGTTGCTTGCTACTCAGCAATTCCTTGACATGGTGTGAGCCGCCATGCTCTGATTCGGCATGAAATTACTGCGCCGTTACCGTTACTGGCTGTTTTTCTTCCTTGCGTCATGTTGCGCAATGTTTGCCCAGGCGGTGACACCCACGCCCAGCGCCGCGGCCACGACCTACAACCTGCCGGCCGACCTGAACAGGCTGTTCGCGAACGCCGCGTGTACCGCGTCAGGCACCACCTACACATGCCAGGGCGACCGGTCGATCGGCCAGGAGAGCATCCTCAACATCACCACGCCGATCACCTTGCGGATCGGCGGCACGTTCAGCGTCAACGGTGCCCTGTTCATCAGGGTGCCGAGCGGCGCCAGTCCCTTCTACTTCCAGGTCGACGGCAATTTCAACACGAACGCGCCGATGGACATCAAGGCCGAGTACCTCGACGTCGGCGGCACGTTCGGCACCAGCCAGAACGTGACCATCACGGCCAATATCCGTGTGGGCGCCCAGATGGCGATGCGGCCCGATACGCTCGTGTATGGCAACGTCACGGCCGGCAGCGAGATCGCGATCGAAGGCAATTCGCTGGTCTATGGCACCTGCACTGCGCCATACGGCAACTACCAGTCGAAGTGCGTGGGCGCGGCCCCGGCGCCGGCACCGAGCAGCGTGCACCACGTGCGCCTGGTCCATGCCGGCAGCGCGGCCACCTGCACGCCGGCGATCGTGACGGTGCAGGCCTGCGCCGGTGCCGACAGCAACGGCGCCTGCACGGCGTACACCAAGGGCGTCAGCGGCTCCGTCAGCGGCGGCGGCATTTCCAGCGCCTTCACGATCGCAGCGGGATCGTCCTCCACCACGGCCTCGCTTGCCGTCACGACGCCAGGGACGGTAACGCTGGCCGCGAGCGGGTTCACGGCGTCGGCGTCACCGATCTACACGTGCTGGAACGGCAGCGCGGCCAGTTGTTCGCTGACGTTCGCCGACAGCGCACTGCTGGTGTCGATCCCCAATCACAAATCCGGCATCGCCACCGATTTCACGATCAGGGCGGTCAGGAAGAGCGACAAGGCCGGCGTGTGCGTGCCGGCCTTCACGGGCGATCGCAACATCAACTTCAACTGCGTGTTCAGCAATCCCAAGACCGGCACCAAGTCGGCGACGGGCGGGCCGAAAGGCGGTCCCAACGGCAGTCTGATGTGCGGCACCGGCACCTCGCCATCGGTCGCGATGACGTTCGACGCCAGCGGCAGTACCGCGGCAACGGTGACCTATACCGACGTGGGCGCGATCACGGTCACCGTCACGGATGCCAAGCTGGGCATCAGCGGCACCGATACCGTCGTGGTCGCACCGTACCGGCTGGTGTTTACCAAGACGCCGGCCACGACCACTGCCGTCGCGGCCGGCGTGCCGTTCGCGGTGAACGTGGCGGCGCAGAACAGCAGCGGCGCGGCAACCCCGAATTTCGGCAAGGAGAGCCCCGCCGAGACGGTAAGTATCGGCATCGTGCTGTCCAAGCCTTCGGCTACGGATGCCGCTCCTGGCGCACCGGGCGAGACACGCAATGCCGTCAGTACCAGCGTGGGCACGGGCGTCGCCAGCGCCGCCCCGGCGTGGACCGAGACCGGCCTGGCCACCCTGACGGCGAGCCTGACGTCCGGCAGCTACCTGCAGTCGGGGCAGGTACCGGCAGGCGCTACCACCGGGGAAGTGCTGTATTCGATTCCCCACCATTACGACGTGGCGCTCGTGACCAGCGAGGACCGTAGCGCCGCCGTGCCGAAGGATCTTGCCGCGCCCAGGCTGCCCTGGTGGTACTCCCGGCAACGGATCGACAAGGTCATGGTCACGGCGCGGAACAGCGAGAACCAGGCCACTACCAACTTCGGCAAAACGGGCGGCGGCGCTGGCTCGGTCACGCTGACCGCCACCCCGGCCGGCACGCTGGCCGACGGGACGCTCGATGCCACCAGCGATTTCGTCGGCGGCATTGGCACCCTGTCCCCCAGCTACAAGCTGGCGACACTGGAAACCGCCCCGCTCGTCGTGACTTTCGGCGCCAAGGGTGTGGGCGCGCTCGACACGAATGCGGCCGGTGCCACCGTCCCGGTCAATATCCGCAGCGGACGGCTGCTCTTGTCGAATGCCGGCGCAAGCGCGCAGGCAACGAGCGTGCGCATGCCCGTGACGGCGCAGTACTGGAGTGGCACGTCCTGGGTCAAGAACGGCGACGACAAGTTTACCACCTTCCCATCCGGCTCCAGCGTCGTCACGCAGAATGGCCAGTCGCTCACGGGAGCCACGATTTCCGGCGATACGAAACTGTCCGGCGGCAGCGGCTACGTGACGGTCACCCGGCCCGCGACGGGAAAGGCGGTGCTCAACCTGGCACTCAACCTGGGCACCGGCAAAGCCGACGTGTCGTGCTTGGCGGTTCACCCGGCCAGTACTGGTGCCGACCTGGCATGGCTGCGCAGCCAGTATGGCAGCTGCGGCGACCAGGCCGATCCCTGGGCCGC
>DASVVD010001038.1:0-7944 GCA_036386715.1 Pseudoduganella sp. | reverse complement strand
CCGACGCGACCCACTTCGCGCGAGAAAATTTAGCCCAAGCCAAACTATTTTACGTGGCGATTTCACGCGCGACGAGGTCGCTCAGCATTGCCTCGTCTAGTCGTTTTTTACAGTTCCCTAAACCCACGATTTGATCGCTCTGGAAACTCATCCCCATACTACAAGGTCAGAGTTTCTGAAGCGTATGCCCAAGCTATTTATCAAATGCTTCTACGATCAGACAAGACTCGACACTTAGCTACTACATACCGCTGTGATGGAAATTGGCCAGTACCACGTGAAGGCAGTACACCATCATCAGCATGATGCACGGGGCCAGATAGGGAGGCAGCGGCATTGGCAAGACGCAGGACGCGAACAGGGCCACTGTCATGGCCATCGCGCCGGCAAGTGCAAATGCGTAACGTTCGGGATCGTGCCGGCGGAATTCATAGGTGCGAATAATGCGACGCATCGCGGCGTCGGTGATGGCGGGTACAAGGAAGAGACAAATCCCGACAGTGAGATACCCCAAGGTCGCGAGTCGGTACAGGGCCAGTGTCATCATGGCATCGACACCCCGCATGTAGGGGGAACCGTAGATCCGGTCCAGCATGCCCTGCATCCTGACCGCGAGACGCCGTTCTGCAGGGCCGCTTGGCCCTGCGGTGGCAGTATCAAATTTCCTTGGCAAAGGTTCGACGACGGCCATTGCGAGAGCAGAATCGAGCGCTGCCGTCGCAAAGCGTCTACCCCATAGTTTGCTGCAGGCTGCATGATCGGCCCTCGCTGCCTGGTAGAACTGTGCCGCTGGCTGGCTGGCTGGAAGCCAGAGCACGAGGCCCAGCATGCCTGCTGCCAGCGCGATGGCCAGATAACGGATCATGCTGTTCTCTCCGGCGGATCGTCGGCTTCTGCATCCTGCTCGGGATCCAGCAGGGCAAGACGTCCTTTCAACAGCCGTCCGCCCGACACCGATGCGAAGTATTGAAGGTTGGGCAGCTTTCCAAGGATATCGGAAGGAATCCGCTCCTCGAGGGTTTCCGAGATCTGGGCGGATGTGGTGGAGGTAAAGTCGCCGACGTGCGAATCTGCCGCATCGGTCTGCCCGATCTTCAGGCTGTGGATTCCCGTCTTGCCGAATGTCTCGACAATGAAATCCTGGGTCAGCCGGTCCTTCGTCCGGAATGCGAATACATTGTTCAGGTTACCCAGCGCCATGCGTGCGGCGTTCTCGCTACCCAGGCGCTGCGCCAGGTCCGCCAGTGTCTGCAACGCGACGGTCGTATAAATCCCGCCCTCCGCACCCTTGTTGAGGATTTCGATCAGCGGCGTATTGATCACGTTGGACACTTCGTCCACGAACAGCGCTACACGGCGGTATTTGTCGAGGTTGTACAGCATGCCCGCCCGAGCGGCCAGATCGGCCAGCGCAAGAGCGCCAATGGCGGACGCCACCGCGGAGTCAGGCAGGGAGTCCAGGCACATGTACAGCACGTGGCCGGCGCGTTCAATCTTCTCGAAATTCATGATCGGGCGCTCGTCGTCCGGATCGAGCGGATCTGGTGAAAGTGTCTGTCCAAGGTCTCCGGAAGTCAGCATGGACAGAACTGGCAGCAGGTTGGCCGTGATCTTCTGGTAGTGTTCCCGGTTGTGCCTGAATACCCGCAGTTGGGAGTCGATGACCTTGGTGCGCTGGCCCAACGGAACGTGATGTTCGTAGTAATCGACAAGTGCCAGCAGTTCGGTGGTCGCCACCTGCGACGGCGACTTGATATGGCCTCTTGAAGCTTTCTCCAGCAGGCGCGCAATCTCCGGCACCTGACGCCAGTACTGACCGCGCAGGCGGAACATGAACCGTCGCAGCGTCTCTTCCAGGACCGGTTCGATTCCCCCTTCGATATAGCGGGTGAGCTTGACCAGATTGGGCCGTTCTTCCAGGTCGACCAGTCCCTGGACAACCACGTTGATCGCATCCCATCCAAAGGCGGAGAAGGCACCCGCCGTGTCGGGCGGCAGGATTGCCTGGATGCGAGAGGCGATCTCTGTCGGTTTTTGCCAGTTGAACGTGAAATCGATGCGGATCCCTGACTCCGGAAACGCGGGATGGAACCACAGGAAGGTGTCCTCGTCGCGGTACATGCGACACGCGCGTTCAACGATCTTCCTGAGGCGCTTCGAGTTTTTAGGATCGAGGATGATCACCACGTCGCAGCGCTTGACTGCCTGCGTGATGAGCCAGCTCAGCATTACGCCTTTGCCGGCCTGCGTCGTTCCCGCCACGAGCGTGCCACCCTCCAGGTTTTGCAGCGGACGGTACATCGGCTGCTCCACCGGTTCCACACCATGGATATAGGGCATGCCGATCTCTTCGTCCGGCTGGTGATTCAGCTCGTAGCCGAACAGGCGAATCAATGCCGGCGCAATCCGGTATTCGCGGTAATCGACCTTGCACAGTTCATAAAGACGCTGCGAGTGTTCTGGACGCCACTCAAAGCCATAACCTATGAGCACGCGGTCGGGCGCGCTGGTAGTAAGCGCATCGAACTTCCGGAGCTTCATCCGTGCCATGGCGCGCCCGGACAATGCGGCGCGGCGCTTCAGGATCGCGGCTCCCTGGAAGAAACGCCAGGTACCTGCCGTCGCTGCCATCGCTGCTACCATTGCGCCGAGTGCCGGCGGTACATGACCTGGCGTCGCGACAAGGCACGCGCATGCTGAAGCGACCCAGCTACCGGAGGCGAAGAACTCATATGGCGTGCGCCACGGTGTTTCGTATTTTCGGGCAAGCATGATTTTTCCGAGGTCAAGCAGATGCAAGGCCCGTGACGTATCGACGCTTGAGTACCAGGCCGCGCAGTTCGATGCCATCCTGTGTGGTCGTACAGGTTGGGTTGCCCGCTTCGCCAACGACCAGCATGCCCGCGTCGCAAAGGCAGCGGATTACCATCCTGGTGTCCAGCCCGGTGGACTTCAGGGCCTGCATCGGTATCAGAACTCCATCCCGGACCAATCGTGCCCTGGCCGGATCATCGGTTTCGGTCAGGCTTGCGACAGCACGCCGTACAACATCGGCGACGTCAGCCGGCAAACGCATGCACTTGACGAGTGACGGTGCGCCTGTCGGGTGCTCGTTCAATTCCTGCGTTTCGGCGCCAGGCAACGGCGATTCCTCTCCCGGCGACTCTGCAAGACGCAACTCGAGCTGAGACGGAGGATTGTTTTTCTCCACTCCATTTGACGCCTCGCTTGACTCCGCGCGAGGTTCCGGTGGCGGCGGCGCCGGCGCAGTCTGCATTCGCTCCACGTGCACACGTTGCTGGCATAGCGGCGGCAGTGGTGGGCAGGTGAGCAGCTGCATTCCCAGCACGAGCTCCGGGGCGGCGAGCTTGATGCAGCTGCGATCCCCACTGGCCCCGGGGGCGCGAAACAACCATAGTGGATTAGCTTCATCGCAGGCGAGCATACCTGCGCTTTGCAGTGCCGCAAGCGCGCTTTCGGCATCCGGCGGCAGGCCATGCAGCCGATCGCGGTCCGCATAAGCTGCGATGTCCTGGTATGCATCCGGCCAGACGACCAGTGTTCCATCCTCGGCATGCCATACACGGGATTTTTCGGAATTTGGTATCCAGCTGGCGGCGCTATGCACTAGGTCATGCATGATATCGACCAGGAGATGTGCGAGGTGATCGCCCTGCAGCGCCACTCCTCGGGCAGAGGCCATTCGCCGCAGTTCCTTGTCGATCGCCAGCGCAGCGGCGCGTCGCACCATTGCGCCCATAGTCGCAGGTGGACGCGACAGCGGAAGCCGTGACAATGTTGCCAGCATGGTGGGAACGACCACCTCATTTTGCGCCGCGAGGTACTCCATGGTGGCCGGTGGAATGATATGAGGCAGGGCATACAGGTTCTGCAAGCCATCGATGTGCGCCGGCGGATGCCATAGCAGACGGAAAGATGTTCCGCCGCGGGCTTCGAGCCAGCTGGTCAGCGTTTGCAGATAGCTTGGCCACCAGGCCTCGTCCGATGCGGTGACTGCTACGGTGTTCAAAGTGGGCTGCAGCGCGGCACACAGTCCGGCAATGAACGTCGCATGACGCCACCGTGGCTCCAGGTGACGCCGCTGCGTGATCGTTGCCCGTCCCTCGAAGATCTGCGCGTCGGTGGCCTGCAGGGAGAAGAAGGCCGTATCGAGCCCCAGCCTGAACAGGCCACCGGGGTAGCAATAGAAATTGTTGGCGGTTGCAGGAAGTGCGTTGACGTAATCGGCGTAGCGAACCACGATCGCCAGGATGTCACGTTCAAACTGTTCTGGTTCCCTGCCATAGCAAAGCCGGATGCGTCGCAGGATCTCTTCGCAGCCTTGCAGCAAATCTTGCCTGGACCGTGGAGTAAATGGCGTTCCCTCGCAATCGGGCGATGCCCCAGCTGTTTCCGCTGGCTTGAGTTCCGGCTCGATCCGTGGTCGTTCCGGAAGGTCTTTCTTCAATATGCTGCGCAGGAAAGGGAATGCCATGGCGACCTCCGGGATATTCATCAAGTATCCCGGGTGACCCGCTTCCACATCGAGCTGAAATCGCCTTAGCCTGCGGCCGTATTTATGACTCAGCGAGCAAATGCGTAGGCATGCCTGGGCGATAAGGCTGACTGAGCCTGGCATGCTGTGCAGGAAAGCTTGCGCGGATACGTGGGTCTTTTTCGTAGCGCGCCAACAGCCGGCAGAATACGCATCCATGATTGAGCAGCCGTTCATCACCCGTGCTTGACAGATTGAGCGACCCGCACCGCATGCAGGGATAGAGTGCGATATTGGCGGCACGGTGCGTCCAGATACCGTGCAGGTGACACGCCACGTCGAATGCGCGGTCGAACGACACGCGAGGATGTGCCGTGCAGGTGCCGGCATAGAGCCTATAGGCCGCTACAAGCCCGTCGCCGGGCGCGACGTCGCAAGCAGTGACGCGACTGAGAATGGCCGCGAATATCGACAGTTCGGCACGGTCAAGGCAGTTGGTGCGATCCATTAACCAGTCGAACGACGCCGGCAGCCGCCCCGCGCGGAACACGCCTTCGCCGGGAGCATAGAACTTGCACAGTTCGGCATGGGACATGCCGGTGACATACGATGTCGTACGCATCCTGGCACCGAGCTGGACGCACGCGTGGGCCAGGGAAAGCGTTCGGATATGCCGCTCAATGTAGGCGCTGGGCATGGCGAGATCGACTCATTGTGTTAGTCGATCAATACGTCGCTCCACGAGCGGTACGGCCGCCTGGTCATGCAACTTGCTCGTGACCGCGGCGAGTGCAATCGCCAATCCAGGTGGCGCGTCGAGCAGCTGTTCAAGATTGGCCCGCGGCGCGAACAGACATTCGCTACGCATGTTGGCGGCGAGTGATTCCATGTCCTCCAGGGACAGGCTGGCTAGTTTCTCGATTTGTCGGTTCGAAAGATGAAACTGATATGCAGCGGAAATCGGATCCCGCTGAACGTTGGCATGCATTGCCAACAGCAAATTGAAGTTCACATATTGTACGTCGGAGAAATGTATGCGTTTGTCCATGGTGCGCTCCTGTCAGCCTTGTGAAGTCAAGGCAAGGTGGGTGGACTGCTTAGTAGACTTGGTTGGCCGAGTATCGTAAAGTAAGGATGTACATCCCTGTCATCACGCAAGTTGCTTCCTGCGTCGATTTAGCCTAAGTCATCGTCTTCAAATACGTCAATAGCAATTGCTAGCTGACTGCCAAATTGCGGAATTTATTTGTACCTGCGTTACGCCTCCACCCCGGCGCACCGGTACGTTGGAGCAGCATGAATATCCGCCAGCGAGTAGCAATTGCTGCCCGATGCGACTGCCGAGGAGAAAAGGATGGGGCAACAGGACAAAACGGAGCAGCAGGCATTGACCCATCAACGTACGACGGACCAGGAACCAGACCTGGTGCCGGGGTTCCGAACGCGACTGGTTTCAGAACTGGACGAAGCCGGGGTAGATATGGCGGAGCGCGTCCGGTATTTGAGTTCTGGAACGGGCCGAGCCGCACAGTCCGTGATGCGTTGGATTTCGCAGAAATCGCCAGGGCTTCCGGATCTGCGTTCGCTGGCGATCCTTTGTCTTCGTCTTCAAGTCGACGCCAACTGGATGCTGGGTCTTATCCGCGCACGTCGGCCGTTTCCCCGGGAGAGTACCAGGCTGCCGCTGTGTCACTGGTTGCCAGATGCGCCCTCATCGGACTGGTTCGGACGGCTCGACTTTCATATGGATAAGCTGGCCCAAGGCTACGATGTCTACTTGATGAAAGGCGATGACATGGCACCAGTCATCGGTGACGGAATGCCTTTCCTGGTGGACTCCAGCGTGTCGCAGCTGGCAGGAAATGGCATTTATTTCCTGAGCCTCAAAGGAACTTCAATGGTTCGCTACGTGGAACTGTCAACAGACCATAAATTTTGTATCCGGTGCGCGAACGAGCGCTATCGCGAGATCACCGTCGACCGGGCATCTGCAAAGGGAGCCTCTCTGCAAGTCCACGGCAAGGTATGCATGGCGTTTGAGCTCAAACGCTTCTAGGGCTGACACCGATCGCGCGCAGGTGCAGCGCGCGATCGGTTCAACGTCAAGCCAGTTCAGCGATGTCTCGCCATTCATGCGTACTCAGCTCGATCAGCTTTCCGCCGACACCTTCGAGTTCCGTGGCGC
Source organism: Pseudoduganella sp. (assembly GCA_036386715.1). Classification (GTDB taxonomy): domain Bacteria; phylum Pseudomonadota; class Gammaproteobacteria; order Burkholderiales; family Burkholderiaceae_D; genus Rugamonas. The sequence goes on along the minus strand of DASVVD010001038.1, from coordinate 1,264 downwards.
GGTCATAGTTGCCGACGAGTTGTGAGTATCCCGTCACAGCATTGACCAGTCCATATCCCGACAGGTCGCCGCCCTCGATCAGGCCACGCAGCACGCCCGAACGTTCGTCCTCGGACAGGGCGTACCTGTTCGCCAGGACTGCCACGGACTTGACTGGATCGGCAGTGAGCTTGATGCCCAGCGTGCGCCGCAGCTTCTCGCTGACCAGCCGGAAGGTTACCTCGGATACCGCCGCCTCGACCATGTCACGGACCTTCAGCAATATGGCTTTGTCGTCGGCCTGCAGCGTATCCTCCTTGTACAGTTCCACGGCTTCATCCTGGATCTGCAGTGCTTTGCCGAGATGCTTCTTGCGCAGCACCAGTTCATTGGCAATCAATCCGTTCCGGCAAATGAGCCGGTAGAGCAGGGGCTCCACGGTCAGGTGGCCCCATCCGACCTCGGAATTGCTCACGACGACCCCAGCGCATACCACGTCGCCCGGAGCGATTTCGCAGGCAACTTGCCGGCACACGTACTTGATATACATGCGCGTATCGGTCAGCTCCGCCGAGACCAGGTAACCGCTCGGAAGCTGATTGAGAATCGGCAGGACGTACTCCGCAACGTCGTAGTTGTCCAGGCGCCGATACCGGTCGGACAGGAACGCCCGCACGCGGCCATCCAGCGTTCGGACCAGGCGGGTTTCGGAGCCGTTCACCTGCAGCCAGGTGTTGACGTTCCGGTCGAACAGTTCAGGCTGCTCGCAGCGCATGCGTTCGAAATAGCCAAACGGGATCTTGAGCTTCTCGGACATCTGATGAAGTGCGATGTCCCGCACCGGGTAAGAATGGCTTTCGCCTTCCACTGCAAGCGTCAACGCGCATGCGCCGCCAGCGCTGGTCTCGCACTGTATCAGCCTCGACGGTGCCAGCAGGTCCTGCTTGGCGTGCATCTGGCGGTTGAGTTCCAACGCCAGGTCACGCAGGTTACGTCCTGATTTCATGATCAACTCCTGATTTCAAATGAGGGAAAATGCCGGCCACGGCAGATATTCATGGCCGGCGAACGGTGCGCTCTCCCGGCGTGGGCCAGGATGAGTGCAGATACAATTGATTCAGGCCACCCGTACGAGGTGGTCCGAGCGGGCGAACCAGACGTCGGCCCAGTCGCTGCCTGCTTTATGTGGCACGAACACCTTGACTTCGATGTCCCTTCTGCGGGCCGCGCGGGCGAGCGTAAAAGCCGCAAGCTGGCCAGCAAAGTCCGAGTCGGCGTCGTTGTC